>JAOUDU010000739.1 GCA_029859085.1 Gammaproteobacteria bacterium
CGCGACCCTGCTGCGCACCGGCAAGGGCATGTTCGCCAACCCCGGGGAGGCCCCGAAAAAACCGCTGGAACTGTACTCCTTCGAGGCCAGTCCCTATGCCCGCCTGGTGCGCGAGACCCTGTGCGAACTGGAGCTGCCCTTCCTGTTGCACAACGTTGGCAAGGCGCCGGGCAAGGCGGATGAATGGATGCCGCCGAAATTACGCCAACGGCGCGGCTATGTGCCGCAAACCGAAAACCGCAAGCTGCTGGCGGAGCGCGGCGGCAAAGTCATGATCCCGTACCTGGTCGACCCCAACACCGGAACAGCCATGTACGAGTCCGCCGACATCCAGCGCTACCTGCGCAAAACCTATGGCTGTTGAATCCTTGAGGAACTCACCATGCATGACCCGATAACTGTCGCCAAAGCCGTAGCCTCCCTGGGCACCTCGCTGCTGCGGGTAAACCGCGGCCTGATGGTAAAAGGCAACCGCCGCAAACCCGCAAAAACCCTGGAACTGTTCGAGGCTGAGTACTGCCCGTACTGCCGACATGTGCGCGAAGCGCTCACCGAGCTCGACCTCGATGCGATGATTTACCCGATCCCCAAGAATGCGAAACGCCATGTCGCGCGACTGGTCAAGCTCGGGGGAGAGAAAAAGATCCCGTTCCTGCACGACCCCAACACCGGGGTCAAGCTGTACGATTCGGAAGCCATCGTGAAATACCTCTATGAGCAATACGCGCTGGAGGGTGAACCGGTGCCCGAACGCCAGATTCTCACCTCGACCCTGGCATCGCTGACGCGCGCAAAGTTCGGAGGGATGTATGCCGTCCCCAACAAGCCCGCGCAAAAACGCCTCGAGCTGTATTCCTTTGAAGCCAGCCCTTATGCCAGGCTGGCGCGCGAGGTATTGTGCGAGCTGGAAATCAAGTACCTGCTGCACAACTGCGGCAAAACGCCGGGCGGGCATTCCGACTACTACCCGCCGGAGATCCGCCATGAAAAGATGAAAAACTACATGCCCGGAACCGAAAACCGGCGCAAATTCCTGGAGCGCACGGGGTTCATCATCATGCCCTATATTTTTGACCCCAATACCGGCGTCGAGATGTGCCAGTCAAAAGATGTCATAGAGTACCTGCGCAAGACCTACGGGGCCTGAGCGGGAGCCGCTGACCATGAACGAACTTCTGATGCAGTCCACCGGGCCGCTCATCGCCCTGTTCCTGGTGGCGGCCATGTTCAGCCTCGGGCTGGACCTTACCCTGCGGCAGATCATTGGGTCACTGGGCGACAGGGCGCTGTTGACGAAGTCACTGCTTACCAATCTTCTGGTGGTGCCGCTGCTCGCAATCGTCATTACCAGCCTGATCCCGATGCACGAGGGGCTGCGTATCGGTATCGTGGTTTTCGCCATCGCGGCGGGTACGGAGGGCGGGCCCAAGTTCGTACAGATGATCAGGGGCAACACCGCCTTCGCCTTCGGCCTGCTGGTGCTGATGCTGGTCTTCACTGTCACCCTGGTACCGCTGATCCTGCCCCTGGTGATACCCCATGCCGTAATTCACACCGGCGCCCTGGTCGTCAAATTACTGCTGGTGGTAGCCCTGCCGATCGGCCTGGGCCTGCTCCTCAACCACCTCTACCCGGCCCACGCCGCGCGCATCAGCCCATTCGCCCATCACCTGTCGATGTTCCTGCTGTACGGTCTTTTTGTCCTGCTGATCTATGTCAACTTCCAGGAGATCATGGCGCTGCAGTCCAGCGCACTGCTGGCCGGCCTGCTGTACTACGTGCTCGCCTTTGCCGCCGGCTACCTGGCGGGGGGACCCGACCTGCACAACCGGCAAACACTGGGGATAATGTCGTTTGCGCGCAACGGCAGTATAGCGATGCTGATCTCCAGGGAAGTGTTCGCCGACGACCCGCAGGTGTTGATGATGTCAACGATCATGACAGTTGGCTCGGTGATAGTGGTCGTGTTGATAGTCAACACGATCAAGCGATTGCCGCAGCGATAGGCAGCAGCAGGCACCCGGGGCAGGTCGAATAAATTCGACCCTACAGGGGATCTAATTTATTCGACCATACTCGCGCCGCACGGCATCTGG
>JAOUDU010000741.1 GCA_029859085.1 Gammaproteobacteria bacterium
GGCGGAGCTGGAGTTGGCCAAGGCGCACGCCGCCAGCTTTCTGATTATCGGCCATCCCAAGAGCGGGAATACCTGGCTCAAGGTCATGATCTCGCGGCTCTACCAGCTGCGCTATAACCTGCCTGAGTCGAAGCTGATAAACACCGACGAGTTCGCCCGCAAAATTCCCGCGATACCGCGTCTGGCAGCCACCAACGGCTACTACAGTTACGAGGGCGAAGTGGGGAAACTGCTTGCGGTCGGGGCGCCGGACAATCCCCTGCGGCACAAACCGGTCCTGTTCCTGGCGCGTAACCCGATCGATATCGCGGTGTCCTGGTACCACCAGTTCACCAAGCGGCAGTCCCGCGCCAAGCAGGAACTGATCAATCACTTCATCGAGCATCCCATCGACCGGCGCCATATCGGTATGTGGGAATTCGTGCGCCATTCCGATATCGGCCTGCCCTGCCTGATCGAGTACCAGAACACCTGGGCGCGCAATGTCGAGGCCCTGGAGAAGGGTATGCTGGTCAAGTACGAGGAACTGCGGGCCGAGCCCGTGCCCACCCTGCAGAAGATCATCCAGCTGATGGGCGAGGATTTCAGCGAACAGGAGATCCGGGCCGCGGTGGAGTGGGGTTCCTTCGACAACCTGCAGAAGCTGGAAACCAGCGGCACCTTCAGCCAGGGCGGCATGAAACTGGTGAACCCCAATGACCCCAGCACTTTCAAGGTGCGGCGCGGCAAGGTCGGGGGTTACCGGGAGGATTTCCCGCCGGAACAGGTGGCCGAGCTGGAGGCACTGGTGCGCGAGAATATCCTGCCGCAACTGGGCTACTGCCAGGACGGCGCGGAGTCCTGAGTGACGCCCCGTACCTGGGTCCTGCTCAGCGACAAGCAGGGGGACAACGGCCAGGTGGAAACCATCGTCGATGCGCTGCCCTGGCCGGTTGAGCGCAAGTATGTGCACATGCTGCCCCAGTGGGTGCTGGGCAAGCCCCGCTACCGCCCCTCCCTGGACCATATCGACCCGGAAAAATCAGACCCCATCGAGGGCCCCTGGCCCGACCTGATCCTGACGGTGGGGCGGCGCCCCTCGATGGTGGCCCTGTGGATTCGCCGGCAATCCGGCGACAAAACGAAGATCGTGCTGGTGGGCAAGCCCTCCGGCCATATGCTCGACTTCTCGCTGGTGATCGCCAGCGCCGAGAACCAGATGCCCCCGATGGACAATTTCCTGCCGACCACCCTGCCCCTGATGCGGATTGGCGCGGCGGATGTAGCGGCCGCTGCCGAGGCCTGGAGGGAGCGATTCGCCGGGCTGGACAGGCCGTTGATCGCGATGCTGATCGGCGGCGAGACCAATCCCTTTATCATGAACCGCAAGGTGGCGCAGGACCTGGTGGCAACCGCCCACTGGGTCGTGGATGAACTGGGCGGCACCCCATATGTCACCACCAGCCGGCGCACCACGCCCAAGGTGATCGAGGTCCTGCGGCAGGGGCTGCCACCCCAGGCGGTGTTTTTCCAGTGGGAGGCCGGCGCCACCGACAACCCCTACCGGGCCCTGCTGGGCAGCGCCGACGGTTTCATCGTCACCGGCGACAGCGTGTCGATGATGGTGGAGGTGATCTACCTGCACAAACCCCTGGCGATATTCCCGCTGCCGGTAGGTGCGCTGGGCAGCATCGACCAGTTGCGCCGCTCCCTGGCGCACTGGCTGTTCAATCCGCGGCGGGCGTCCCCTGGCGATCGCCTGCGCCATCGCCTCGCCCGCGGTGTCTACTACATCGACGTGTTCAAGATTCTCTGTGCCACCCGGGATTTTCGCGCCTTTCACCGGATGCTGGTGAGGCAGGGGCTTGCGGTCTGGGCGGGGCAACCCTTCGCACCGGCGGGTGTTGCCGAGCTGCCGGATGACGTGGGTGCTGTAATCAGGCGGATAGAGGCCCTGTTTCCGGGCTGAGGCTGTTTCCTGCCAGTACGGACCCCCCGCGCCGCGGGTCAGCGCATCCGCAGGACGTTCTTCATGAAGTGCGTGCCGAAGCGGCTGATACGCTGGGCGGCGACAGCCAGCGGGCTCTCGTCGAGGTAGTTGAGCTGCACCATGCG
>JAOUDU010000083.1 GCA_029859085.1 Gammaproteobacteria bacterium
ACAGGGCTGTTGATAAAAACGATCTTGCGGGTTGGTGGTTCACTTTACAGAGGGCTTGCCAGCCTCCACGGGCGCGAACGCCGCTTGCGAGGAACTGAGTATAGTCCGTCGGTGCCAGAGTTAAACCGGTGCGCTGCGCCTATAATTGGTAATATTGCGCTGATCGCCGGTGCTGGCAAAGCGGGCGGTTGCTTAATTCACATGGCAGCCAGGCGGCAATTGTAGAATAATAACCCGCAGCGGGATTGCGCCGAGCGAACGGGTAATGCCGGACCTGGCGCGGACAATCGGTTGCGCGGTCGGGAGTGGCTTGTTCCAGAGTGCTTGTCCTAAGTCAACACAATCAGGCAAGGGGCCGAGTATGCTTATGTGGTGAGTGGCCCAGGCTGGTTGGCGGGTAAGATATTTCAGTGTGCGGTAATTCCTCAAAGTAGAGAATCAGGGAGATAGACAATGGCTAAAGCAAGAACAGCGGCAAAATCGAAGTCCTCAGCAAAGAAGAAGCTCAGCGGGCTGGACCTGGGCAAGTACCTGGACGATGTGAAGATCGGCAATTTCAAGCTGGACGATGTCTTCGAAGGCACCAACAATAATTTACAGGCGATTGCGGATGCCAACCGGGCTATCGTCGACGGCTACATCGATATCGCCAAGCGCCAGTTCGACATGCTCAAGGGTCTGCTCGACGACCTGAAGAAAGTGGGCGGCGACCGGTCGGCTGTGGTCAAGGAGCTCAAGAAAGTGGTCGAGCAGGCCAAGAAGGATGTGAAGGCCCTGCAGAAAATGGCCAGCAAGACCAATTCCGCTGCGCAGAAGATCGTCAAGAAGCGCTCCGATGCCAACCTGAGGGCATGGAAAAAGCTGGTAGCCGACGCCAAGAAAGCCCTGGCCGGCAAAGATGCCGCGCCGAAGAAGGCTCCTGCCCGGAAGAAGGCCGCAGCGAAGAAAAAGGCCGCGGCCAAAAAGAAGCCGGCTGGAAAGAAGAAAGCGGCTGCCAGGCGCAAGGCGGCGGCAAAAACAGCCGTAGCCGGTTAAAACCTGCCGCTGTTGCGGGACTATCCCGCGCAGCGGTCTCGTCAGGGTCCCGGCGCGGGTTCAGCGCCGGCACCAGTCAACTCCCCGGGGCAGGTATGCGGGCACCCGTGGCCTGTCCTGTCCCTGCGCGCGATTCTTTTTAAATAACACAATTAATTCAATTACATACGACAATTCCAGGCGGGTCCCGGGGATGCTCGTGTGTGCTGTTACCTTGACCTGACGCAAGGACGGGAAGCGGGTAAACGTGCATTATGCCCAGCGTTAACCGGCCCTTTTCACGCCGCTATCTGTGTTCAGGAGATGATATATGGCGTCGCGTAATCCACCGCAGACAGGTTTGGCCGATGTGCGCGTCGGCGGCAAACTCAGCAGTGCCTTCGAGCGGGTGGAAGCCCGTATCAGGGAGCTTGCCTACCAGTTGTTCCTGGGGCGCGAGCCGGATGAAGGCGATTCGGTCACGGACTGGCTGGCCGCCCAGATGCAGGTGCTGACCCCGATCGACCTGGTCGTGAAGGAGCAGAAGAAAAATGTGGTGGCCGAGGCAGTGCTCAAAGGCTTCACCCCGGATGAGATCGAGGTGGAAGTGAGCGCTGATGGCCTGAAGGTCTTCGGTTCTCACACCAAATCCAGTACCGGGAAAAAGCGGGGGAAAACCATGTCTTCCGAGGAAACCGTGTATTTTTTCCAGGCCGTGCCGCTGCCTTGCGAGGTCGACGTTGGGACCAGCGCAGCCACCCTGCTGAAAAACGGCAAGCTGAAAATAACGCTGCCGAAGAAACTGCCTTAGCCTTCTACCCTGGAAGGGCCAGACGCGCCAGTTCCTCTGCCCGCGATAAATCCGGGACATCGAGGAAATCCGCCGCTGAAAAGCCGGGGTTGGGATAGGTGTAAAAGCCCTCCCCGGTCTGGGCGCCCAGCTTACCCTTGTCGAGGAAATTCTCCTTGATATAGCGCGCACCCTGCAGGAGCTGCTCGTCCTGCTTCTCGTTGCCCCAGTAACTCGAGACGTTATAGGCTGTAGTCATGCCGATCATATCGATGATCCCGCAGGGCCCCATCCGGCAACCCCGGTTCATCAACAGGTAGGTCCGATCGATAGTCTCGGGGGTGGAAACTCCATTGGCGAGGAGGCCGATGGTTGCGTTCAGCAGCGGCACCAGCAGGGAATTCAGGACATAGCCGTTCTGCTCCTTGCGTAACGGTATAGGTACCATGCCGATCTCAATCGCGAACCGGGTCACCGCCACCAGGGTAGGTTCTTCGGTCCCGGGGTGCGCCATGATTTCGGCAATATTCTGGTCCCAGATGTAGTTGGCGAAGTGCAGCGCGCAGTACTTGCCGGGACGCCCTGTGGCCTCCGCGAACTGGCTGGGCAGCAGGGTGGACGAGTTGGTGGCGACCAGCGTGTGCTCCGCCAGGTGCCCCGCCAGTTCCCGGTAGACCGCGGTTTTGACCTCGGGAATTTCCGGCACCGCCTCGATGACCAGGTCGGCCCCGGCGGCGGCGCCGGCCAGGTTGGTGGTGAACGACAGGCGCCCGCGGGTAGCGGCGATCATGTCGTCAGTAGCACCCAGGTCACTCCGGTAGATATCCGCATAGCGCTGCTGGTCCTGGCGACATTGTTCCAGGCCTTTTTCATACAGGTCGTAGATGACAACATTTTTGCCCTTGAAGGCGCTCTGCCAGGCGATCTGCCCCCCCAGCACGCCGGCTCCGAGCAGGGTGACATTGGTAATTTGGCGCTGTGCCATGGATTGGACCCTCCGCGAGGGGTTATCCGCCGGCCTAGTTGGCCTCGTAGCTGTATTTCTGCCCCGCCAGCGCCGCCTGGTACATCAGGCCGCCCTTGGCGACAGTGAACACCGCCATGCCCTTGCTGTAACCATGTGAGACGGTGTTCGCATCTTTTTTGCCGCCGCTCGCCCCGGCGGAACTGCCGCCTGCCGTGGAACTCTGGGCGCTGGCCGCCGCGGTGATAGCCACCGCTGAGGCATCGGCGCTGAACTCGAAGTTGCCCGAGGTGAAATCATCAAAGGCTCTCTTGTCCTGGAAGAAAATGATCTGGCTGTACACCTGGCCGCCCAACTGGAAACCGATTGAAAGCTGGGTCATGCTGGTCTTGCCGACCTCGGCGCCGCCGACAAATACCTTGCCGTTACCGTGGGCGCCGCCAATGCCGATGCCGCCCTTGCCGATGCTGGGAAACAGGGCGTAAGCATAGCTGTTACTGAAAAACGTTCCGCTCTCCCCCGCATTCTGGAAAACTTCTCTGGCATCCGTATAGTCATCCGCGAGGGTGAATTGGCTGGCAAAGACCAGGGCCAGCAGGGCCAGGGTCGGCGCGAGTCTGATTTGCATGGATTTCTCCTTGTTTGTTGGGGGTGCACGCGACAGCCGTCCACCGGGGGTACCTAGCCTCCGGTATTGCCGGGGATTTTGCAAGATGTGCAGGACCCGGGGCCGGAATGTCCCGCCGGGGATACGCCGCCGGTGCTCATTGATCCGGGCCCTGCGCCGCGCTGGTGTTGTGCCCCGGCCGTTGCGAAAGGGGAGTACAATTGGCCGGCCTATCACGTATTTGCGGGGAAGCGCATGCACGCAGCAACCGACAAGCATATCTGCCAGGTGGCGTTTACCGCCCTGAACGCCGCCGCGTTGAGGGAGTGGTACGCGAACGTATTCGGCCTGGTGAAGGCGGGCGGGATGCTGTTTTTCCCGCCGGCGACTTCGCGGGTACAGGGCATACCCGGCGCCTGGGAGAAATGCTGCTGGCTGGTGGACCGGCAGGACTATTTCCAGCTGGAGTTTTTCCAGTTCCTGAGGCCGCGGGGCCAGCTCAAGCCCGTCGACTGGCGGCCCTGTGATATCGGCTACAACATGGTGGGTATCGCGGTCAGTGATTTCGACCAGGTAATGCGCAATGTCAGCGCGTATTCCCGGGTTCCGCTGCCCAGGACGGCCGGCAGGGCGGGTGCACGCAGGGCCTGCGTCACCGACCCCGAGGGCAACTGGGTGGAAATTTATGAGCAGGACCCGATTGCCCTGATCGAGGGCGCCCGCGCCGATGTCATCCGGCCCGAGGTGCCCGCGGTTGTGCGCGCGGTGCGGGCATCGGTGCCCAGCCTGGCAGATGCGCGGGAGGCCTTTGTCGAGGCGATGGGCCTGCAGCTGGTGGAGGATTTCCAGCTGCATACACCCGCCGACGAAAAACTGTGGGGCCTGCCCCGGGCGAAGGCCCAGGCGCTGGTGCTGCGCGGCACCAATTTCCTGCTGGAGCTGGTGGAGTACCAGTCCCCCGGGGCCCGGGCGTGGCCCCCGGGCTATTCACTGGCGGACCAGGGCATCATGAATATCGCCCTGGGCTATCGCGATTCCGGGGACTATGCCAGGTCCTTTGCCCGGGCCACCCGCGAGGGCATGCGACCGAATGGCAAGGTGCTCGATGCGGGGGTCTTCCAGGTGATGTACGTGAACGACAAGCACGGCTTCAGCGTCGAGATGCTGCATGCCCGCAGGGCGCTGTGGTCGTTAACGGGATTCAATCCCGCCGAGGGTTATGTCGTGAGCGAAGTGGAAATCAACGCCCCGGCCGCCGAGGTGTGGCGGCGGTTGACTGACCATGCCGGGATTGGCGACTGGAGTATTTTCAGCGGCAAGGTACTGCGACCGGGACAGCCCGATCCGAATGCCATCGGCTGTATCCGCCAGTTGACCGCCCCGGGTATGCGTATCACCGAGGAGGTCACCGCGTGGGATGAGGGCAGCCATTATGCCTACCAGTTGCGTTCCGGGGCGCCATTTCGCGCGCATCAGGGTGATGTGTATGTCACCGGGGTGGAGGGCAGGACCAGGGTGCGCTGGGCGATTCGCTTTGATTCCCGGATTCCGTTCAGCAACAGGCTCACCTCCTGGCTGCTGGGGCTTGTCTTCCAGCGGGCGCTGCGGACATTGAAAAGCCGGATGGAGGCCTACCAGCCGTCCTCCCGGTTTTGACCGGCCGCAGTTTTACCCGGGTTCAGGAAACCAGCTCAAAACAGGGCGTGTAGTTACTGGAATCCAGTTTCATCCGGCCCTGTTTCACGAAAGCCGCCAGCAGGTCCCCCAGGCTCGCCACCACATCGGGATCGCCGTGCAGTTGGTAGGGACCGCGCTCCTCCACTGCGCGCACGCCGAATTCCTTGATATTGCCCGCTACGATACCGGAAAATGCGCGCCGCAGTTCAGCAGCCAGTTCATGCACAGGCTGCCGCCGGTGCAGTTTCAGCGCAGCCATATTTTCGTGGGTGGGATGGAATGGCTGCTGTAAATCATCGGGAACGGCCAGGCCCCAGTTGTAACTGAAGGATTCCTGTTGCTCCATGCGATAGGCGCGCACCTTCTTGATGCGCTTTTTCAGGCTCCTTGCCACGGCGGCCGGATCGCCGCAGACAATCTCGTAGTGCCTGGCCACATCGTCACCCAGGGTGCCGCGCAGGAAGGCGTCGATCTGCTCGAAATACCCGGCGCTCGACGCCGGCGCCGCCAGTACCACCGGCAGTGGCAGCTCGCTGTTGGCGGGATGCATTTTTACCCCCAGCAGGTAGAACAGTTCCTCGGCGGTGCCTGCGCCCCCGGGGAACACAACCACGCCGTGGGCCAGTCGCACGAAGGCCTCCAGTCGCTTCTCGATGTCGGGCAGGATGACCAGTTCGTTGACCAGCGGGTTGGGTGATTCCGCCGCGATAATGCCGGGCTCCGAGATGCCGACGAAGCGGCTGCTCTTGTTCAACTGTTTCGCGTGGCCGATGGTAGCGCCCTTCATCGGTCCCTTCATCGCGCCCGCGCCGCAGCCGGTGGCGATATCGAAGCCACGCAGGCCCAGCTGGTAACCCACCTCCTTGGAAAAATCGTACTCCAGCCGGGAGATGGAGTGCCCACCCCAGCACACCACCAGCCGGGGAGGGAGGTTGCTGCTGACGACCCCGGCGTTGCGCAGGATGCGAAAAACGGTATCGGTTATGCCCGCGCCGCTGCTGAGGTCGAAGTGCTGCTGCTCCACCAGCTTGTGATAGGTGAAGATAATATCCCGCAGGGCCGAGAACAGGTGGCTGCGGATGCCCTCTATCATCTTGCCGTCGACGAAGGCCTGGGCGGGGCAGTTATACAGTTGCAGTTTCAGGCCGCGGGATTCGGGTACGACCGTTACTTCAAAATCATCGTAGAGGGTGTAGAGCTCCCTGGCATTGTCCACGTCGGAACCGGTGTTGAGTACCGCCAGCGCGCAGAGCCGGAATAACTGGTGTACCTCCTGCCCGGCTGAAGCCAGGCTTGCCATCTCGCGCTGGGACAGCAGGTTCAGGCTCTGGATGGGGCGGACGGAGGCGAAGCCTATCTTTTCTGACATATATGTACCGCTATGTTGTAAATCAAACCTGCAGGCCGTGTAGGTTAGTCCACTTGCGCTGTATTAATAAGTGGCTACCGCGTTCATTTTGTCGCCTGACCGGCTATCCAGCCGTCGACGCGCCGCTCCAGAATCCGCATTGGCAGCGAACCCCCACCCAGCACGGCGTCGTGAAAGCCGCGGATATCGAATCGGTCGCCCAGCGCGGCCTGGGCCCGATTCCGCAGCTCCAGCAGCTTCAGCATACCGATTTTGTAGGAGGTGGCCTGGCCGGGCAGCGACAGGTAGCGCCGCACCTCGGAGCGAACCGTGACTTCCGGGAGGGTGGTGTTGGCCAGCATGTAGTCGACGGCCTGCTGCTCGCTCCAGCCGCGGGCGTGCAACCCGGTGTCCACCACCAGGCGGACCGCCCGGAACAGCTCGCTGGCAAGCCGGCCAAAATCGCTGTAGGGGTCCTGGAACGCTCCCATCTCCCGTGCGAGTTCCTCGGCATACAGGGCCCAGCCCTCAGCATAGGCGGAGTACCAGATATCCCTGCGAAACAGCGGCAGTTCGCTCGCCTCGAGCGCGATGGCCCCCTGCAGGTGATGCCCGGGGATTGTCTCATGGTAGGCGGTGGTTTCGAGGTCAGTGATGTTCAGGGCGGACATATCGGACAGGTGCAGGTAGTAGGTGCCGGGGCGGGAGCCATCGGCAGTGCCCTCCTTGTAGAAAGGCGCCATGCCATCCTGTTCCATGAAAGGCTCCACGCGTTTTACCACCAGGCCCTCCCTGGGGAGAATACCGAAGTACCCGGGCAGTCGGGTGGTCATCGCGTCGATATACTGCCTGGAGAGATCGAGGTAAGCCTGGCGGCCGCTGGCGTCGTTGCTGAAGTAGAATCGCGGGTCGGTGCGGACAAAGCGGAAAAATTCCTCCAGGGTACCGTTGAAGTCCAGCGCCCTTATCAGCGCTTTCATTTCCCCCCTGATGCGTGCCACCTCGACCAGTCCCAGCTCGTGGATTTCGTCCGCGCTAACGTCGGTGGTGGTGTAATCGGCCAGGCAGTAATTGTAGTAGGCGGCCCCGTTGGGAAGGGCGGCAGCGCCGGTTGCGTCTGCCGCCGCGTTTGGCAGGTCCGCCTGCAACCAGCCGATCAGGTCCTGGTAGGCTGGCAGCAGTGAATCCTCGAGGGCCGCCGCGGTCTGGTCCCGCAGGACCTGCGCCGCGGCGGGCGTTATGATCCCGCGCGCAAGCAGGCTGGAAATCTTGCTGTTGGCGTCGGCCCACAGGGGGGAGTCGGTCGCCGCGCCCGGGGTGAACGGCACCCCCGTGATAATCTTGCCGGCGATCTCGATCACGGACTCGTAGGCGAACCGGGGCGGCCGGATTCCGTCCCTTGCCGCCAGCTGCGCGCGCTCCAGCGACTGGCGCAGCGCGCGGGCCGAGGCCTTTATGCGGGAGATGTAATCCCGCATCTCCTGCTCACTGTCCACCGTGTGCAGGTTGATCAGGAATTCCGGCAGGTCGCTGTGGGCGCCGCCCTCGGTGGTGAACTGGTAACGGTGGCGCAGGAAGGGCAGCGACCGCCCGAGAACCTGCTGGCGGTAGACCCAGAAGTCGTAGGATATCCTGCCTTCCGGGGTCAGTTTGGCGTAATCGAACTGCCGCTGCAGCTCCGCGACGCTCTGTTCGAGCAGCTGGTATTGGGCGAGTTCACCGGCCTCGCTGAAATCGTCGATCTCGCCGTAGCGGGTCTTGCGGCCGAGGGAGGTGAGCTGGGTGGGCGACAGCTGGAGTTCTTCCTCGTAGCGGGCATTGAGCCAGTCGTTCAGGCGGGCTGTTTCCGCGGCGGCGCTATCGTTACTGTCCGCGGCCGCGGTGAGCATCGAGAAAACCAGCCCCAGAATCCAGGTGACGATCCCGGCGGAGCCCGCCGGCCTCAAAGGGTTCATTCGGCAGCACACGGAACGGCCCGGTACAGTCGGCTCCTGATGCGTTCCACCATCGCCGCGATATCCGGTGAGAAGAATGAATAGGCATCGGCCATCACAGGATCACCTTTTCCCCGGCGACGGGTAGCCTGGCGCGTCCGCCAGGTAGTCCCTGCCACCGTTGACGGTTGGCAGGATGCTGCGGCTGGCGGCACCCGCCATCAGTTGCACTTCAGGCTCCGGCACCACCGGC
>JAOUDU010000742.1 GCA_029859085.1 Gammaproteobacteria bacterium
GGGCATCAACTGGCGTATGAGTAAGGAGGAGGAGGGCTCAGAGGGCGGGCTTGCGCTGCAGGAGTCAAAACCTGAACTAAAGCGCCCACCCCTGTTCAAAGTGGTACTGCTCAACGACGACTACACCCCCATGGAGTTCGTGGTCGAGGTGCTGGAAGTGTTTTTCCGGATGAACCGGGAGCAGGCCACCCATGTTATGTTGACCGTACACACCCGGGGCAAGGGTGTCTGCGGTGTTTACACCCGGGATATCGCCGAAACCAAGGCGGCCCAGGTCAACCAGTACGCAAGGGAAAATGAACATCCCCTGCTGTGTGAAATCGAGGCATCGGAGGGCTAATGGCCCCGGGAGCGGTTAAATGCTGAGTAAAGACCTGGAACAAACGCTGAACGAGGCTTTCCGGGGGGCCAGGAGCAAGCGCCACGAGTTTATGACCGTGGAGCACCTGTTGCTGGCGCTGCTGGACAACAACGACGCGATCCGCGTCCTCAAGGCCTGTGGCGCCGATATCAGCGGCCTGCGCGGGGACCTGGTGGAATTCGTCGACGCCACCACGCCGCTGATACCCGCCGACGAGGACGACCGGGACACCCAACCCACCCTCGGTTTCCAGCGCGTATTGCAGCGGGCGGTGTTCCACGTGCAATCCTCGGGCAAGAGCGAGGTCACCGGCGCCAATGTCCTGGTGGCGATTTTCAGCGAGCAGGAAAGCCAGGCGGTTTTCTTCCTCAAGACCCAGAGCGTCGCCCGCCTCGATGTGGTCAATTACATCACCCACGGCATCTCGAAGGTATCCAATGAAAATGAACCCGGCGAGCCCGGGCCCGCCAGCACCGGCGAGGCCGGAGGCGAGGAGGGCGAGGCAAATCCCCTGGACAGTTTCGCGACAAACCTGAACATGGAGGCGGCGGCGGGCCATATCGACCCGCTGATCGGGCGCCTGGCTGAAGTGGAGCGGGTTACCCAGATCCTGGCGCGCAGGCGCAAGAACAACCCGCTGCTGGTGGGCGAGTCGGGTGTCGGCAAAACCGCGATCGTGGAAGGCCTGGCCAAGAAAATCGTCGATGGTGATGTGCCGGATATTCTCAAGGACAGCGTGGTGTATTCCCTGGACCTGGGCTCGCTGCTTGCCGGCACCAAGTACCGGGGCGATTTCGAGAAGCGCTTCAAGGGCCTGCTCGCGGAGCTGAAAAAGCGCGACCACGCCATTCTGTTTATTGACGAGGTGCACACCATTATCGGTGCCGGCGCCGCCTCCGGTGGTGTCATGGATGCGAGCAACCTGCTGAAGCCCCTGCTGAGTTCCGGCAAGCTGCGCTGCATCGGCTCCACCACTTACCACGAGTACCGTGGCATTTTCGACAAGGACAAGGCCCTCAGCCGGCGCTTCCAGAAAATCGATGTGTCGGAGCCGAGCGTCGATGATGCCTACCGCATCCTCAAGGGCCTGAAGTCGCGCTTCGAGGAGCATCACGGCCTGCGCTATACGGACAGGGCCCTGCGTGTCGCCACGGATCTGTCCGCCCGCTACATCACCGACCGCTTCCTGCCCGACAAGGCCATCGATGTGATTGATGAGGCGGGCGCCTACCAGCAGCTGCTGCCGGCTTCGAAGCGCAAGAAGGTGATCGGGGTGGGCGATATCGAGATGGTGGTGGCGAAAATCGCCCGCATCCCGCCCAAGTCAGTCAACAGTGACGACAAGGAAACCCTGCAGAAACTTGAGAAGAACCTGCAGATGGTGGTGTTCGGGCAGGACCAGGCCATCAGCAGCCTTGCCACCTCCATCAAGCTGGCCCGGGCCGGCCTGAAATCCGGGGACAAGCCGATCGGCTCATTCCTGCTGGCGGGCCCGACCGGTGTCGGCAAGACCGAGGTCACGCGCCAGCTGGCGCGCCTGCTGGGGCTTGAACTGATCCGGTTCGATATGTCCGAGTATATGGAGCGCCACACGGTATCCCGCCTGATCGGCGCCCCGCCGGGCTATGTCGGTTTCGACCAGGGCGGCCTGCTGACGGATGCCGTCACCAAGCATCCCCACGCGGTGGTATTGCTGGACGAGGTGGAAAAGGCCCACCCCGAGGTCT
>JAOUDU010000084.1 GCA_029859085.1 Gammaproteobacteria bacterium
ATGTTCGCGGCACAGATTCGATGGAATCGGCTCGCGATACGGCTCGCAATTTGCGATTTTTTCTGGGAAAGCCGCGCCCGGGCTGTGCCGAGGCCGCGCCCGGGGCCGCGGGTGAAGCCCGGAGAGCATAAGTAATAACTTTATTAATCAATAGCTTATGAGAATAACAAGGGCAGCCTGAGCAGGTTGGCACGGTCGCTGCAATGCCTATCGATGCAACCACAACCGACACCATCCAGACAGGGAAATGAGCCAGTCCAAACCATGAACAGCACAGCCATCACCATTGTCACCTGCTCCTACGGACCGGACGCCGGCCGCTGTCGGCGGCTGTGCCAATCCGTCGACCGTTTTGTGCCGGCGGATATTGAGCATTGCGTCATCGTGCCCCGGCGCGATTACCCGCTGTTCAGCGACCTGCACCGGGGCCGGCGGCGGGTATATATCACCGAGGAGGTGGTACCGGGCAATTTCCACCACCTGCCGGTGGCCCGCAAGCTGTGGCTGGGGCCAGGCGCCTGGCCGGTGCGCGGCTGGATCATGCAGCAGGTCACCAAACTCAGTGCGAATTACGTGGCGGATACCGAGTTGCTGATGTTCGCCGACTCCGACCTCGAACTGATCCGCCCGCTGGACAAGGAGTTGATCTGCCGCGGTGGCGAACTGCGACTGCACCGCATTCCCGGCGCCAAGAGTACCGGGGATCACCTGCAGTGGCACCGCAGGGCGGCGCTACTGCTGGGACAGCAGCCACGCTACTTCGGCAGTGACTACGTGGGCCAGCTGATTACCTGGCGGCGCAGCAACCTCGAGGGCCTGCAGGCCCATCTCGAGGCCGTTAATGGCATGCCGTGGTATCGCCCCGTCGCCCGCAGCCTGAAATTTTCCGAATACATACTGTACGGCGCCTACGTGGAGCACGTGCTGGGCAAGGCGCACAACGGCCACTTCTACTGCGCCGAGGAAATCTGCCACTGCTGCTGGGAGCCCGCCGATGCCGCGAAACTGGGCAACGGCACCGCCGTTGTCAACAGTCGCGCCCAGGCGATCCTGCTGCAGTCGAATCTCGGCCTGCAGGCGGAACAGGAAGCGGCACTGCTGGCGCGCGCAAGACACTACACCAACCCGATTGTTTCGAATGGAACCTGACACCATGAAAAAGCTGCTGTTCATCACCACTGAACTTCCCTACCCCGCCCAGAGTGGCGGCAAGGTAAAGAGCCTGAAACTGCTGCAGGCCCTTGCCCAGAGCTATGACGTTACCCTGGCCTGCCCCCTGAAGATGGAGGATGCAAAGTACGTCGAGGAATTTCACGCCATCTCACCATGCCGCGCCCACCTGCACGAGGCAGTCCATGTCCCGCGCACCCCGGCCAATCTCGCCATGAGCCATATCCGCGGAGTTCCGCTCAACGTCTACCGCACCCACAGCCACCAGCTGCAGGCAGACATCGCCTCGATAGCCCCTGAGCATGACATCGTATTCCTCGATCACTACGAGGTTTACCCGTACCTGCCGCGGGAGTACCAGGGCCTCACCGTCTACCACGCCCACAATGCCTACTTCAAAATGTGGGAACGCTACGCCCAGTTGCCGGGAAACCCGGCCATGCGCGCGGCCGCCTATATCGAGGCCAGGCGGGTGAGGAAATACGAGTCGGCCGTCGCCAGCAGTACCGACCTGACCTTTGCCGCACCCAATGACGCGGCGGAACTGCGCCGGGCGGGTGTGCCGGCGGCCAGGCTCCACGACACTTTCCACCTGGGTGATGACCGGCAGCTGGACCTGCCCGCGCTGCGCTACTCCGGCACCAGGAAAAAACTGATGTACGTCGGCTTCCTGGGCTGGGAACCGAATGCGCAGGGGCTGCTGTGGTTCATCGAAACGGTCTGGCCGCAGCTGTTGCAACGCCACCCCGACCTGCGCTTTGACATCGTGGGCAAAAACCCGGACCTGCGCCTGCAGCAGGCCGTGGCTCCCTACGCCGGCATAAGCCTGAAGGGATTTGTGCCCGACCTGCAGGAGATCTACCGGGACAGCCGGGTGTCGGTAGCGCCACTGCTGTTCGGCAGTGGTATGAAAGTCAAGGTTCTGGACTCAATGGCGCGGGGCATGCCCACCGTCACCACCAGCGTGGGCGCGGAGGGAATCGACCTGGAGCCCGGCAAGCACCTGCTGGTGGCAGACGACCCCGGTTCCATGGCGGACGGCATTGACCGCCTGCTGACCGACCCGCAGCTGTGGCAACGGCTGCAGCATAACTCCCGGGCGCTGATCAGCGAGCGCTACACCTGGCGCCAGCTGTTCATCAAGATGAACCTGGCCATGTCGAATGGACTGCGGGAAAAAACCGCAGCTATCCGTGAAACTGGTGGGCGGCAGCTGCAACATGCTGGCTGAGCTGGACACGAAGCCGGGCATGCCGCCCATCGCCGGGCGGGTTGATCGCCTGGCAGGACTGGCAAGTAAACTGCTGCCCATGGGTATGCTCGCCGCCAGTCGCGGCGGCGCGATCCTGGCCCAGTTCGCCGCCCAACTGGCGGTGGGCACCCTGGCTGGCGCAAGTGGCCTGGGTGTCCTGCAACTGTTCACGTCCTGGACCTGCATCGCCGGCGAAGTGCTCGGCCTCGGCCTGCCCACCCGGGCAATGCGGCAGGTCTCGGTAGCCTACGCGGCCGGGCGGGCAGACCAGATCCAGCAAATCCTGCGCGAGTCGCGCCGCAAGATCCTGCGGGTGTGGCTGTGGCTGCTACTGCTGGCGGCGGTACCTGCGGCTGTGCTGCTGGGCCAGCACGCCGCGCCCGACTGGACACACTACGGCTGGCTGCTCCTGGGCGCCGGCCTCGTGGCGCCACTTTTTTCCTTGCTGCGGCTGTACGCGGAGTCCACCAAAGCGACCGGGGCCGCGCTCGCGGCGGTGACTCTCGAGAGCCTGACCTCGCCGGCGCTATTGCTGCTGGCCTGCGCCGGCTGCTGGCTCGCCGGACAACCCCTGGCCAGCATCACCCTGGTCACTGCCTTTGCGCTGAGCCTGGTTATCACGCCGCTGGCGCTGCGCGCCAGGCTCAGGCAGCAGCTGGCGCAGCTGCAGCAGGTGAAGCTGGCGGCTGACGATACAGCGGCACACCAACCGGCGCCGCGCGGCGACCTGCTCTACCTGTGGGGCACCAGCGTGCTCAGCATCGGCTTCCTGCAGCTGCCCTTCGTGATCATGCCGCTCTACGTGGACACCGCGGAAATCGGCGTTTTCGCCGTCGCGCACAAATTGATCAATGTGGTCACCACGCTGCTGCTGCTGCTGGCCGCCGTATTTGGTCCCGCTTTCGCCCGCGCTGCGGCGCAGCGGGACCAACCGGCACTGCTCGGCCTGCTGCGCCGCACCCAGCTGATCTCCACCGCGGTGTTCCTGCCCGCAGCGCTGGCCTTGCTGGTGCTCGCCGGGCCCATTGCCAGCCTGTTCGGCAATGATTTCGGCGACCTGCGGCTGTTCCTGGCTATCCTCGCCGCCGGCCACCTTGTGAATGCGGCAACCGGCCTGGCCGGCGTACTGCTCAACATGGCCGGCGCCGCCTCGAGGGAACTGTCTACCCTGGTGGTCGCCCTGGCAGCCGCCCTGGCAGGCAGCGCCTGGGTTGGCCCCGAGTATGGCGCGCCCGGGCTGGCGGCCGTGTTCAGCGGCAGCATCGCACTGAAGAATCTCGCCTCCTATGCACTGGCGACACACCTACTGAAATCAACGGGCAAGCAGCAATGAAACCATTGGATTTTCTCATCATCGGCGCCCAGAAATGCGCCACCACGGCCCTGTTCGAGCACCTGCGCCAGCACCCCGGTATTGCCATGCCGCTGGAGAAGGAAGTGCCTTTCTTCACCGGTGAAGATTGCAGCCCCCGGAGCTGGGATACATTTGCCCTGGACCACTTCGGCAGCGACCAGGAACACAAGCTGTGGGGCAAGGCGAGCCCCCAGTACATGTGTGACCCGCAGGTGCCGGCGCGGATCCGCAAGCTGATGCCGGGGGTAAAGCTGGTGGCCATCCTGCGCGACCCGATAGAGCGCACCTGGTCTCACTTCCAGATGGGGCAGCGGCGCGAGACCGAGCCGCGGGAGTTTGCCGAAGTGGTTGAATCCCTGCTGGCCGAGGATGCGCGGGAGAGCGCCCGCTCGCTGCCGGTGCCCGACCATGCCGAAGGCTACCAGTCAGAGGCGGACTTCTACGTGGCGTGGAGCGAGTATGGCCGCTGCCTGGCGGGCTTCAACGCCTGCTTCGACCCGGGGCAGCTGCTGGTCCTCTATACCGAGGACCTGGAGGCCGAGCCCGAGGCAACCCTGGACCGCCTGCTGGAGTTCATCGGCCTGCCCACCGGGTTTCGCCCGACCACGCTGGGCGAGGTCATCCATCGCGGGGGAGCCGGCAAACGCATTCCCCAGTCTGTCCGCGTCTGGCTGCGGGAGCGCAGGTTACTTTACTGGCTGTGGCAGCAAGTGCCCGAGAAGCGGCGCGGTCGACTCCGGTTCCAGTACGAACAGTGGAACGTGGGCAACACCGGCAACCCCATGGCGCTGCCAGCCGGGCTGCATGAACAGCTGCGCCAGCACTTCGCTACGGACATCGACTCGCTGCTGGCACAGGCGCTGCCCGCGCCTCCCTGGGCGGACCGCTACCTGCCGGGCAAAGCCCGGCACCAGGCGCACTCGCAATCTGCAAGTGCGTTCCTTTAATCGCATTCTGCAAAAAATCGGACTCGCAATTTGCAACCCATTATGCGGATCCCACCCTGGGCAACTATTGAGGGATAAATATATCCCGTTGTTTTAATTCACTTTTTAGTTCCCGGCACAGTTGGCACTGCAATTGCTCTTAACAGGGGGTACCCACTGAAAAACCAGAGTCAACGCCATGAGCAAGTCACACCGCCCGACAACCCGCAGCCCCTCCAGGATTCTGCCGCGAACGCTACAGCTCGCTGCGGCCTGGCTGCTGCTGGGCACTGCCAGCGCGCTCCTGCCGGCGGCCCCGGTCATCGCCGCGAACGGCGCCTACGTGCCCTATGTCGAATCCCTGCAGTCGGTACAGCGCCGGGCCTACGTCAAGGCCGCGCCCAGTGGCCAGGACGAGGAACTGCCGGAGCCGGCCCAGCCGCTGGAGCTGATGGTCAACGATCCGGTCGAGCAGGACGAATCGCGCCTGGAGCAAATCGCCGAGGAACAGAACGCCCCGATCAACCTGGAAGAAACCCAGCAGGACCAGGTGCTGCAGTCGGACCTGCAGCAGTTCGGTTACGCCATATTTGACCGGGTGCCGAGCACTTTCGCGCCAGTGGCCGGCATCCCGGTCCCGATAGACTACCGGATCGGCCCCGGCGACAACATCATCGTGCAGCTTTTTGGCAAGCTCAATGTGGAGTACAAGCTGGTCGTCACCCGCGACGGCAACATACTGGTGCCCGAGTACGGCCCGGTCAAAGTCGCCGGCCTGACCTTCGACGAGGCACAGCAGCTGATAACCGAGGGGTTCGAACGTCGCGTGATCGGCGTCAAGGCGGTGGTGGCGATGGGCCAGTTGCGCACCTTGCAGATCCGTATCGCGGGCGATGTGGTGCAGCCGGGCGCCTATACCGTCGGGGGGCTCACCACCACGATAGATGCCCTGCTGGCCAGCGGCGGGGTCCGCCACACCGGCTCCCTGCGCAACATACAGCTGATCCGCGGGGGCAAGAGCATCCAGCACCTGGACCTCTACGACCTGCTGCTGCGCGGACACAGCGACCAGGACATATACCTGGCCCACAACGACACCATTTTCGTGCCACCCATAGGCCCGGTCGTTTACTTGGGTGGCGAAGTCCAGCGCCCCGCAATCTACGAGCTCAATGGTGAAAAAACCGTTGGCGAGGTGATCGCCATGGCGGGGGGCCTGCTGCCTACCGCGTCACTGGAACACTCGCATATCGAGCGCATCCAGGCTACCGGCACCCGCACCCTCATCGATTTTTCCAAGCAGGGCGCGCGCACTGACAAGGCTGCCATTCTGGGCAGCGCGATCCAGAACGGCGATCTGCTGCGAATCCTGCCGCTGGAAGACGAACTGGATAACGTGATCCTGCTCAGCGGTCACGTCAAGCGCCCAGGCGGCTACCAGTTCAGGCCGGGGATGCGGGTCTCCAACATATTGTCCAGCGTCGACATGCTTTTGCCCGGGGCGGATGTCGACTTTATGCTCGTCAAGCGCGAACAGCCGACAACCCTGCGCACCGAGATCCTCTACGTCGACCTCATCGAAGCCCTGTCCAACCCGGGCAGCAATAAGGATATCGCACTCCAGTCCCGCGACCAGCTGGTGGCATTCAACCTGGCCAACGGCCGCGAGCAGGCGGTGGCCGACATTGTGCGCGAGCTGGATGTGCAAGCCACAGACTACAGGCCTGCACGGGTGGTGGAAGCCCGCGGTGCAGTGCGCTACAACGGCAGGCTGCCACTGCAGGAAGGGGCGCGCCTGCTGGATGTCATCGCCCTCGCGGGCGGGCTGCAGCCCGGCACTGATCTGTTCTATGGCGCAATCGCCCGCACCAGCTATCCCGCCCGGGACATCGAGATACTGTCGTTCAGCATTGCCGCCGCCATGAGCAACCCGGCAGCGGCAGCCAACCTGGCGATCAACGCCGGTGACAGGCTGTATTTCTTCGACGACCGCGGCAATCGTTCAGAACTGCTGGCGCCGGAGCTGGATCGCCTGCGCCAGCAAGCCAGTTACGGCGCCGAAGAGCGCGTGGTATCGGTGCTGGGAGAGGTCCTGCAGCCGGGCACCTATCCGCTCGCGACCGGTATGCGCGCCAGCGACCTGCTGTGCGCGGCCCGCGGACTCACCCGCAAGGCCTACGGCCTCGCCGCGGAGTTATCGCGGGTGCAGCGCAGCCTGGACGCCGACAACACCGTGGAACATACCACCCTGGACAGCGCCGCCCTCCTCAACCTGTGTGACGTGGGCAGGCAAGCCGCGGCCGGCAAAACGATCGATCCTGCCGGCCAGCAGGCGCAGCTGATCTACTTCGATGACCAGGCGAACCCGGAACTGAAACCGATGGACCAGCTTGTTTTCGCCGAAAAGTCCGGCTGGGTGGAGCGCGCCTCCGTAACCCTGTCTGGTGAGGTGGAACACCCCGGCGTCTACGCTATCGACCGCGGCGAGACCCTCTGCGAGGTGATGGAGCGAGCCGGCGGCCTCACCAGCGAAGCCTACAGCTTCGGCGCGCAGTTCACCCGCGTGTCGGTGCGGGAAATGCAGCAGAAGACCCTGGACGAACTGCACGACCAGCTGGATGACCTGATGGTGGAACTGTCACTCTCACAGGGGTTCCAGAAAGATTCCAAATCGCCCTCTGAATTCGGCAACAAGCAGGATTACATGAAGACGATTCGCCAGCTCGAGCGCGCCCAGGCGACCGGCCGGATGGTGGTAGACCTGGAGCAAATGGAGAAATGCGGGAACAAGTACGACGTGGCGCTGGAGGACGGCGACGCCCTTACCGTGCCGCGCACGCCGGATTACGTACAGGTGGCGGGGCAGGTCTACGTACCCACGTCGCACCTGTACAACGAGGACCGCAAGATCGCCGACTACGTCGAGCTGAGTGGCGGCCAGACCCTGCTGGGCCGGCTCGACAATACCTATGTGATACAGGCCAACGGTGAAGTCTTGAATTACTCGGGCAGCCGCAGCTCTTCCAAAATTGCGCGAACCTCTGTCATGCCGGGAGCGAAAATATACGTCCCGCTGGATGTCGATCGCATGAACGGGACCGAGAAGGCCCAGACCTGGGTGGACACCCTGGTGCGCTCGGCCATCCTCGCCGGCATCGTGCTGTAACCGTGGAGACGACTATTTATGTGATGTCCCCGGCCCAGCTTGGCAACTGCACATCAACTTTTTCGATAATGGAGACCACTGAAATGTCGACAATGACCTACCCCCTTGCCAGGGACTGCGTAAACTCACTGGGGATACCCGTGGACAACCTGTCCCTGCAACAGGCCATCGATCGCATCGTCGACATGGCGCATAACCGCGAGGGTAAAACCCACCTCGTATCGACACTCAACGTCGACTTCCTGGTGAACTCGCTGGGCTATGGCTTCACCCGCCCGCGCCACCCTGAACTGCTGAATGTGCTGCGCAGCTCGGACATGGTAACCGCGGATGGCTTCCCCATTATCTGGCTGAGCAAGATCATGGGGAAACCCCTCAAGCAGCGCGTCACCGGCTCCGACCTGACACCGGCCCTGGCAAGCCGCGCCGCCAGCGAAGGCCTGTCGCTGTTCCTGCTCGGCGGCGGGGAGGGCGTTGCGGCAGCGGCGGCCAAAGCGCTGCAAAAAGCGAACCCGGAGCTGAAAATTGCCGGCACCTCGGCGCCCTTCATTCACACCCAGGGCCCCGCCCTGGCGGATTTCGCCGCGGATGACGAGATCGTTCTGCACCACATCAACACCTCCGGCGCAGACATCCTGCTGGTGGGGCTGGGCAACCCCAAGCAGGAACTCTGGTTCAAT
>JAOUDU010000743.1 GCA_029859085.1 Gammaproteobacteria bacterium
TCAGAACGGGACAGGCCCGCCCGCACCAGCTGGTAATTATCCCCAAGGCTGTCCAGGGTGGCGCGCTCCAGGCTGCCCTCCCGCACCGGCACAGCCTGCAAATAGGCCTGTGCGTAAAAATCGTCGTCGGTTTCGCACCGCGGTCCCGGGGCGACAGTGGAACCGGCGCCGGCCGGCAGCCCGCCGCTGGCCAGTACCTCCTGCCAGAACGCCAGCCACCCGGCCAGCGACCTGTCCCAGGGGACTATCGCACTGAATGGGCGCCCCGTCACCCGCTCCGGGAACGCGCCGATATCCGGCACCACCACCGGCAGGCCGCAGTGCAGGGCGATACTCAGGGTGTAACTGTAGGTCTCCGGCCACAGGGCCGGGTACCAGACGATGTCCGGGTCGATCGCCTCGATCAGCGCGTATACCTCGCTGTTCCGGTAGGGGCCATGGGTGATCACGCCCCCCTCCAGCGCCCGGTAGGCGTAACCCAGCAGGTGGAACTCTATCGCCTGACCGGCCATGCCCTGCGCCACCGCCTCCAGGCTGTCGGCGCCCTTCTCCCTGCTCAGGGCCCCCAGCACCAGCACCCGCAGGGGGCGGTCGGTGCGCGCGCACTGGCGCGGTTCGGGATAGGGCTGGGACGCCTGGTAATCGGGATGCCAGGCCGTGACGGCAGAGCGAACCTTGAAAAACCGGGTCAGCCGCCGGCGCGCATCCGCCGAGGGAAAGATCACCCGGTCGGCGTTTTCCACCAGCAGGCGCTGGTTGTCCCGCCACCGGGCGGCGCTGACACCCGGCGGCAGCGGGTAGTGACCCGCGCACCGCTGGTCGAGATCCTCCGGCGCGTCTCCGGCGAAGCGGGCCTCGCTGTCCGTCAGGGTGGGGTTGCCGTTCACCAGGTAGTAATCGTGGATGGTCAGGTCATAGCCGCATCCCAGGTCCTCAGGCAGCAGCCAGAGCCGCGGCGGCAGGCCCATGGTGTGGTGGAAATGCACCCGCCCCACCCCCAGCTGCGCCAGCAGGCGCACCAGCTTGTCGTACTCCGCGGGCACCTCGAAATGCAGGCCATCCTGCAGGCGGTGGCCGCCGTCGTGACAGCTCAGGGTGACCGACTCCCCCTCCCGCTCGGGGGTCAACTGCAGGAACAGGGCCCGGCCCCGGTACAACTCCACCAGCTCTTCCACATGCTGCTGGGCACCGCCCCCCAGCTTGTGGGAGATCGCAAGTACCCTGGGCAGCGGGCTGCGGGCCACCAGGGACAGCAGCGCCCTGCCGCGCTTCTCCCGGGCGGGATCTGCCGCCAGGTAGCGCTCCACGTCGCCGGCATAGCGGGGATGTTTCCGGGCCAGTGCTACCTGGGCCCGATCCACCCGCTCCTGTTGCTCCGCGCCAAAACTGACGCCGCCGGCATGGTAGACGAAGCAGTTGGCCAGGTGCAGGTTGCGCCAGCCGGCACGCTGCGCCCGCTGGCACCAGTCGTTTTCCTCGCCGTAGCCCTTGCCAAACGTTGCCAGGTCGAAATAGCCGACGGCGTCGAGGCAGTCCCGGCGCAGGTACATGCAACAGCCCACGCCGGTCGGCACCTCGATGACATCGCCCGGGCCGAACAGGCCGCCGAAGCAGGCATCCAGCTCGGCGACAGTGAGGCCGAACAGCAGCGGGTTCTCCCGGCAGAAATCCGGGAAACTGCAAATCGTCGCGTTATTGGAAAACGGGGTCAGGCTCGCCACCTTGTCGTTGTGGTAAGCGGCCAGCCGCAGCCGGTGCAGCCAGTCGTTCGCCACCTCCACGTCGCTGTTGAGCAGCACGATGTCGCGCCCGGTGTCGTATTGCATGCCCCGGTTGACGGTACCGACAAAGCCCAGGTTGTGCTCGTTCTCCAGCAATACCAGCCCGGGGTGCGCGGCGGCAAGCTGGCGCAGGTATTCGGTGATGGCGGGCTCGGGAGAACCGTCATTGATCACCACCAGCCGCGCCCATGCAGGGTCTACCGTCGCCAGCGCCGAGTCCAGGCAGCGCCGGGTCTCCTCCAGTCCCCGGTATACCGGGATGACGACATCAACCTTGCGCATGTTGCCGCAACCGCCTGA
>JAOUDU010000085.1 GCA_029859085.1 Gammaproteobacteria bacterium
TTGCCTCGGAGTTCCGTTACCGCAAGCGGGTAACCTCACCCGACACGCTTCTGGTTACTGTATCCCAATCCGGTGAGACCGCGGACAGCCTGGCGGCACTGCGCAATGCCGCCCCGGGCGAATTCACCGCCAGCCTGGTGGTTTCCAACGTGGCCAACAGTTCCCTGGTGCGCGACAGCGACCTGGTTTTCCTTACCAAGGCCGGTATGGAGATTGGCGTCGCCTCGACCAAGGCGTTTACCACCCAGCTCGTCGGCCTGTTGATGCTGACCCTGGCGCTGGGCCGGCGCGGCGCGATGAGTGAGCAAAAGCAGCAGGAAGTGATAGCGGCCCTGCGGGCACTGCCCGAGTACGTGCAGCAGACACTGGAGCTCGACAGCGCGATCGAGCGGCTGTCCGAGGCCTTTATACCCAAAAACCACGCCCTCTTTCTCGGCCGGGGCATCCAGTACCCGATCGCGATGGAGGGAGCCCTCAAGCTGAAGGAAATTTCGTATATCCACGCGGAAGCCTACCCGGCGGGCGAGCTCAAGCACGGCCCGCTGGCACTGGTCGACGACGATATGCCGGTGGTGGCGGTGGCGCCCAGCGACGACCTGCTGGAGAAGCTGAAGTCCAATCTGGAGGAGGTGCGCTCCCGGGGCGGAGAGTTATTTGTGTTTGCCGACCGCCAGGCGGGGTTCAAGAGCGAGGCCCGGGTGCAGGTACTGCCCATGCCCCACTGCCCGGAGGTGATAAAGCCGATAGTTTACACGGTAGCACTGCAGCTGCTGTCCTATCACGTCGCCCTGCAAAAGGGGACCGACGTGGACAAGCCGCGCAACCTGGCGAAGTCTGTCACGGTGGAGTAATGCTGTATGAGTGGCTGAAACTCCTGCACGCGGGCAGCGCATTGCTCTCGATCAGCGGTTTCGCCCTCCGCGGCTACTGGATGATTGTGGAAAACCCGCGGCTGCGCTCCCGACCGGCCCGGATCCTGCCTCATATGCTGGATACCCTGCTGCTGGTTTCCGCAATCGGCATGCTGGTGATAATGCGGGCCAACCCCTTCGCAGTTGCCTGGCTGGGGGCGAAAATCCTCGCCCTGTTGTGCTATATCGCGCTGGGGATGGTGGCATTGCGGTTCGGCAAAACCCGGCGGGTGCGCGTGGGCGCCTTTGCCATGGCGCTGCTGAGTGCGGCCTACATCGTTACCGTGGCTTTCACGAAATCTCCCCTGGGCCCGATGGCGGGCTGGCCCGGGTAAGGCCCAGGGGTCGACCGGGAAATTGGCTCAAACGGAGAAGCGCCCCGGTACAGTGTCGCACCGGGGCGGCACCCGGATCAGCCCGGGTGTGCGGTCTTGTAGTCGCGGATTTCCGTATTGAATTTGCCGGCGATCTCTTCCTCTCTGGAGACGGCGGCGTTGTAGGTTTCCTGGAGCTGCTGCAGCTTCTGGGCAGCTTCTGCCTCACCCGACTTGGCCTCGATTGCGGCTTTGGCTTCGGCTTCGGCGGCTGTGATCTGTGGCTCCAGGCAGCTCATGTAGGCCAGGTTGGCCGCCTGGAACTCCTTTACCGACTTCTGTGTCGCCAGCATCTGCTCGAGGCTGGAATCCTCGCCCTCAGAGATCTGCGGCGCGGCGGGCGGCGTGCAGTCATCCGCCATACTCACGGCACTTCCCAGGGCCAGGCCCAGCAAAACATATTTCATACTATTCATGGCAATGTACTTCCTCGAAATGACAGGAAAACATTAACAGGACAACCCACGCCTGCCAAGAGTCCCGGCCTAAACTATTCCCTGCCCACCCAAAGCGGTGGCAGCTTGTAGGTCGACTGCAACTGGCCGGCAACCGTTTCCGCCTGGGCCCGGTCGGCGAGGCCGATGATGCGAACCCGGTAAAAAGTCTCGCCGTCACGGGCGCCGGGGATAACCACCGCCTTGCCAACGGAAGGTTTCAGTTGTTTTACCCACTTCTCGGCCGCCACGCGCTGGCTGTAGGAGCTGAAATTCACAAACCAGTCACCGCCCTGGGTGGCGCTTGCGCCGGTGGGCTTAGCGGCCTGTGCCGGAGCCTGCCTGGGGGCGGCTTTGCTGGCGGCAGGGGCTGGGGTCGGTTTGGCGACCGCGGCGGGGTTGGCCGGTGCTGGCCGGGATCCCGCTCCCTGCTGCGCAGCCAACTGCTTCTCGAGGCCTGCCACAGTGTCACTCAGGCGCCTGTTTTCCAGGGTCAGGGTGTCTATCGTGGCCTGGTCCCTTGCGCTGCGTTCCTCCATTTCCCGCAGGGCTTCCCGGCTGGCGGCGACCTCGGCCGGGCTGGCCGCCGTAGCCAGGCTCGCCTGCAGCTGGCGTATTTCCTGCTGGGAAGCGGCGCGCTGCTGAATCACGCCATAGCCACCGGCAGTCAGCAGTCCCAGCGCTACCAGCCCGACGATAACCATGCCCAGCGGCCAGCTCTGGGCTTGCTCCGTGACGTCCGGCTCGTCAAAGTCCTCCAGCTCTTCCGGGGCGGCGTCCCGGTCGTCCCAATCATCGTCCTCATCATAATCCGGGTCTTCGTACTCCTCCTCATCTTCCTCTTCAAACAGTTCCAGGGCGGGCTCCGAGTCGGGTTCACCGGTATCCAGGTCCCCGTCATCGTCCTCCGGCGCGGCGGAATCCTCGACACTCCAGGGATTCCTGTCGTGATCGCGGGACCGGGCATCCCCGCCGCCGGCAACACCGAGTACCTGCCAATCCAGGGCGAGGCTGTCGGGATCATCGGTTTCCAGCGGTTCCAGTTCGTCCTCTTCGCCCAATTCTTCTTCATAGGCCGAGGCGTAATCGGTGTCGCGCTCCGACTCCTCATAATTCTCGTCTTCATCGAAGTCTGTAAAAACCGGCTCTCTCCGGCGATCGCCGGGAGCAGCACCCAGGGTGTCATCCGTGCTGAAGGCGGGTTTGCTGCGGGGGTCGTCGTCGTTCATGGGTCGGTATAGCCTGTAAATGGGCAAAAATCTCGCAGATAGTAGCAGACCCATCCCGCGATTGCCTCAAACCAGAATTCGCCGTGCGCGGTTTGAGCCCGTGTTGCCCGGCACTAATTTGGTTAGAATGCGGGCATGGATGTATCCGATATTCTTTCGCCCCTCAATGATGCCCAGCGCGATGCCGTAGCGGCCGAAAACCAGAACATGCTGGTGCTGGCCGGCGCTGGCAGCGGCAAGACCCGGGTGCTGGTGCATCGCATCGCGTGGCTGATACGGGCCGAGGGCTTTTCGCCGTGGTCCATTCTCGCGGTAACCTTCACCAACAAGGCGGCGCGGGAAATGCGGGGCCGCATAGAGGAGATGCTGCAGATTCCCTCCCACGGCATGTGGGTCGGGACTTTCCACGGCCTCGCCCACCGCCTGCTCAAGGCGCACTGGAAGGAGGCCGGCCTGCCGCAGAATTTCCAGATCCTCGACAGCGACGACCAGCTGCGCCTGGTGAAACGGGTATGCCGTGAACTGGAGCTGGACGAGTCACGCTGGCCACCCAGGCAGGCCCAGTGGTATATCAATGCGCAAAAGGATGAGGGCCTGAGGGCCGCGCATATCGAGCCGCCAGCGGGTGATCTGTTTGCCCACACCATGCTCCTGGTCTACCGCGCATATGAGCAGGCCTGCGAGCGCGGCGGCATGGTGGACTTCGCCGAACTCCTGTTGCGGGCGCATGAGCTGTGGCTGAAAAGCCCGGACGTGCTGCAGCACTACCAGGGCCGCTTCCGCCAGATCCTGGTGGACGAATTCCAGGATACCAATACCATTCAATACGCCTGGCTCCGGGTGCTCGCCGGCCAGCACATCCCGGTGGTGGCAGTCGGTGACGACGATCAGTCTATTTACGGCTGGCGCGGCGCGAAGATCGAGAATATACAGCGCTTCACCCAGGATTTTTCGGCGACGCGAACCGTGCGGCTGGAGCAGAACTATCGCTCCAGCCAGACCATCCTGCGGGCGGCCAACGGCGTTATCGCCAATAACCAGGGCCGTCTGGGTAAGGAGTTGTGGACCGCCGGCGAGTCCGGCGAGCCCATCACGCTGTACGCGGGTTTCAACGAGCAGGATGAGGCGCGCTACATCGTGGAACAGATCGAGCGGTGGACCGGCGCAGGTAACAACCGCGCCTCCGCGGCCATACTCTATCGCTCCAATGCCCAGTCCCGGGTGCTGGAGGAGGCGCTGATCCGGGCCGGGATGCCCTACCGAATCTATGGTGGCCAGCGCTTCTACGAGCGCATGGAAATTCGCACGGCTCTCGCCTATCTGCGTCTGCTGCTGAGTCGTGGCGACGACGCGGCGGTGGAGAGAGTGATCAATACGCCGCCGCGGGGTATCGGCGGCAAGACCCTTGATGTGGTGCGCGACTGCGCCCGCAGTCGGGAAATATCCCTGTGGCAGGCGATCGCAGCTGTAATCGAGGAGAAACTTTTGCCCGCGCGCGCCCTGGGCGCGCTGGAAGGGTTTGTGGCGCTTATCAATGAACTGGATACCGGCACCGATGAATTGTCGCTGGAAGAAGCGGTAGAGCACATTATCCAGGGGTCATCGCTGGTTGAGTTTTACCGGAAAGAGAAGGGGGAAAAGGGCCAGGCCCGGGTTGAAAACCTCGAGGAACTGGTGAGTGCCGCCAAGCAGTTTGTCGCGGGCGACGAGGACCTGTCCCCGCTGCAACAGTTTCTCGACAGCGCGGCCCTGGATGCGGGGGATGCCCAGGCGGACGAGCACGAGGACAGCGTCCAGCTGATGACCCTGCACTCGGCCAAGGGCCTGGAGTTTCCCCTGGTGTTCCTGGCGGGGATGGAGGAAAACCTGTTTCCCCACCGTATGTCCATCGAGGAGCCCGGTCGCCTCGAGGAGGAGCGCCGGCTGTGTTACGTGGGCATTACCCGCGCGATGGAAAAACTGGTGATTACCTATGCCGAGAGCAGGCGCCTGCACGGCAGTGAAACCCTCAACACCCCGTCGCGCTTTATCCGGGAAATTCCCGCCGAATTGCTGCAGGAGGTGCGCCTCCATACCAGCATCGCGCGCCCGGTCAGCAGCATATTGCAGGCCAGGGTGCCGGACACGGAGCTCAATCTAGGCCAGCAGGTCTACCACCAGATCTTTGGCGAGGGGGTGGTGCTAAACTTCGAGGGCCGCGGCGCCAGTGCGCGGGTCCAGGTCAACTTCGATACCGATGGCTGCAAGTGGCTGGTTTTGCAATACGCCAATCTGCAGCTGATGTAGGCACTTTAATAACGAGGGACGGAGCAGGTCATGGCGACAAGCCCAGCTGAGAAGCGTTATACCCCATTTATCATCCTGGCACTGGTAGCGGCGCTGGTGCTGGTACTGGGCCTTTGGGCGACAGGCCGCGCGGGGGAAGGCCATGCGGTGGCGGCCGGCCCGGAAGCGGTGCAGGGCCAGTACCATTGGAAGCTGGTTACCACCTGGCCGAAAAATTTCCCCGGTCTCGGTTCGGGGGCGGAAAACCTGGCCCGCTACGTGGACGAAATGAGCGCCGGGCGGCTCAAGATACATGTCTATGGCGCCGGGGAGATCGTCCCGGCCTTCGAGGTCTTTGACGCCGTATCCCAGGGCGTTGCCGACGCCGGTCACGGCGCCGCGTATTACTGGAAGGGCAAGATACCCGCGTCCGTGTTCTTCACCACGATACCCTTCGGCATGACCGCGCAGGAAAGCAACGCCTGGCTGCATTATGGCGGCGGTCTCGCGCTCTGGCAGGAAGCCTACGCCCCCTTCAACCTTATTCCCCTTGCCGGCGGCAGCTCCGGTGTCCAGATGGCCGGATGGTTTAACCGGGAAATCAACTCGATCGCGGATTTACAGGGACTGAAAATGCGAATTCCCGGCCTGGCGGGCGATGTATTCGCCGAGGCCGGGGGCACCGCGGTGCGCATATCCGGTGGCGAAATCTATACGTCACTGCAGACCGGGGTGATCGACGCCGCCGAGTGGGTGGGACCTTACAACGACCTGGCCCTGGGCATGCACGAAGTGGCCAAATATTACTATTACCCCGGCTGGCATGAGCCGGGCTCGATGCTTGAGTTCATTATCAACAAGGACTCTTTCAATGCGCTGCCACCGGACCTGCAGGCGATAGTGACCTACGCGGCCAGGGCGGCGAACCAGGATATGCTCGACGAATTCACCGCCCGCAACAACGCCGCCCTGCAGGACATGGTAAGCAATCACGGGGTGCAGTTGCGGCGCCTGCCGGATGACGTGCTGCTGGCCTTGTACCGGGCCGATCAAAAAGTGATGCAACAGCTGGTGGCGAGCGATCCGATGGCCGCGAAAGTCAACGCCTCCTACCAGAAGTTCTATGCTGGTGTCCGCGCCTACCACCATATATCCGAACAGGCCTATATCAACGCCCGGGACGTGGTGCTCGACGCTCCGCCGGCCCAGGCAAAGTAGCGCCGGGCGTCAGGTAACGAACAAGAGTTGCGCTAGGTCCTGATCGCCCGGGTGCGTCCCGACTCGTCGATCGCAACGTAAACAAACTCTCCCTCGGTCACCTTGAGCGGATCGCCGTCGTGGGGTGAGTTGATCCACACCTCTACCATGATCCTGATAGAGCTGCGCCCGATCTCCAGCACGTCGCAGTAGCAGGACACCACGGCCCCGACATGCACCGGCGTCAGGAAGGCCATGCCGTCGACCGCCACCGTGGCCACCCTGCCCCGGGCCACTTCCATCGCGGAGATCATGCCGGCGATATCCATCTGCGACAGCAGCCAGCCACCGAAGATATCGCCGCTGGCATTGGTGTCCTTGGGCATCGCCACTGTCTGCAGGGCGAGATCACCCTGGGGAATTGGTGCGTCGTCGATGTCATTCATGGCTTGGGGTCCAGGTGCTTGTAGTCGGGGGTCGCCGCACAATCTACTGCCTGAGCAGTGCCGGCAGCCAGGTGGCCATGGCGGGCCAGAACCACAGGGCTGCCATGGCCAGGATCTGGATCAGTATAAAGGGAACAACTCCCCGGTAGATAGCACCGGTTGTAACCTCGGGCGGCGCGACCCCGCGCAGGTAGAACAGCGCGAAACCAAACGGCGGCGTGAGGAAGGAGGTTTGCAGGTTCATCGCGATCATGATCCCCAGCCACAGCGGGTCCACGCCCATGGTCAGCAGGATCGGACCCACGATCGGCACCACCACGAAGGTAATCTCGATAAAATCCAGGATGAATCCCAGCAGGAAGATCACCAGCATCACCACCAGGATGGCGGCGGTAACACCGCCGGGCAGGGTGTTGAAGAAGTGATGGATCAGCTCCTCGCCGCCGAAGCCGCGGAACACCAGCGAAAATACCGCGGCGCCAATCAGGATCAGGAATACCATGGACGTTATCTCCATCGTGCTGATGGCGACCTCCCGCATCCGCTCGATGCTCATCTGGCGCTTCCCGAGAGCCAGCAACAGCGCGCCGGTTGCGCCGATACCCGCGGCCTCGGTGGGGGTGGCGGCGCCGGACAGGATTGAGCCCAGCACCACCATGATCAGCGCCAGCGGTGGCAACAGTCCCCGCATGATCTCGGCGAACGTGGCGTGATCGACCTTTGCCGCGGGGGCCGCATCCGGCTTCAACCGGGCGTAGGCCAGCAGGTAGACGATATACATGGCCACCAGCAACAGGCCGGGGATCAGCGCCCCGACGAAGAGGTCTCCCACCGAGATGGTCTTCGGGGTGAATACGTTCATGTTGAGCTGGGCCCGCTGGTAGGCGTTGGAGAGAATATCGCCCAGCAGAACCAGCGCGATGGATGGCGGGATGATCTGGCCCAGCGTTCCCGTCGCGCAGATGGCGCCGGCGGCCAGGGATGGGCGGTAGCCCGCGTTCAGCATGCTGGGCAGGGACAGCAGGCCCATCGTAACGACGGTGGCGCCGACGATCCCGGTGCTGGCGGCGAGCAGCATGCCGACCACCACGACGGAAATACCCAGGCCGCCACGCATGGTGCCGAACAGCTTGGCCATGCTGCCGAGCAGTTCCTCCGCCACCCGGGATTTTTCCAGGATAACGCCCATCAGGATAAAAAGCGGAACGGCAATAAGCGTATCGTTGCTGATGGTGCCGAATATTCGCCCGGGCAGGGCGGCGAGAAAGCCGGCATCGAAATGTCCCGCTATTATTCCCGCGGCGGCAAAACCAGCGCGGTCCCGGCCAGGGTCAACGCGACCGGGTAGCCCAGCATCAGCATCAGGCAGACCGCGAGGAACATGTACAGGGCGATATAATCCATCAACCGTCCCGCTCTTCTGCCAGCACCAGGGCGCTGCGCAGGGTTTCCGCCAGGCCCTGCAGGAACAGGTTGAAAGCCATCAGCGGAATAATGCTCTTCAACAGGAACACGGCCGGGATGCCCCCGGGCTCAGGCGACACTTCCCGCACGATCCAGGACTCGCTGACATAGTTCCAGCTGGAAAAACCGATGAACGCACACAGTGGCATCAGGAACACGATCCCTCCCAGGCTGTTCACCCAGGCCTGCGTGCGGTGGCTGAAGTTGCGATAG
>JAOUDU010000744.1 GCA_029859085.1 Gammaproteobacteria bacterium
CAGCAGGGCAGCGAGGTCGGTATCCGCCAGGCGATAGTTGAGCGGCACGTAGGGAACTCCGGCAAGGGCTGCCCCAAAGAGAGCGATGGCAGCGGCCTCGCTGCTTTCATCAAGCAGGGCGACATGGGCGCAACCATTGATGGAGAGGTTTTGGGCAGCACCCCTGGCTGCGCGCAGCAGGGCGCCGTAGGACCAGCGCCGGCCGTCACAGACCAGGCCAATACGGTCCGGCCAGGTATCCGCGGCCATCTGCAGCAGTAGCGAAATGTTCATCGGGAGTCAGTCAGAAGAGGGCAGGGCTTTCGCGTCCTTGGTCCTCAGCGCCACGCCCCCGATCGACAGGGAACCTTTGCCCGGCTTTACGCACAGCAGCTCGACAGTGCCGGCCTCATCGACATAGCGCTTGCCCATCAGGCTGCCGGCAGCGAACGAGGGATCCGGCTCGCCACCTGTGGCGGGGCGCTCCAGGGCCATGGGTGCGCCACCGCACTCGATCGCGACATCCGCGCCTCGAATCACCATCACTTCGGTGTCACAGACGGCACTTTTCAACTTTGTTCCCGGTTTCATAGTTACCTCGCAGGATAGCCAGGTCAGGCTACAGCAGTTCAGGCGATCGCGCCGACTTTTTTCAGGCTTTCGATCCGGTCCCAGTCCATTCCCATCTCCATCAGGACTATCTCCGTGTGCTCCGATGCCTCCGGAGCGCGGGTGGTTTTTACCGGCTCATGATTGAACTGGATCGGGCCCCTCACCAGCTTGATCGGCTCGCCGCCATCCGAGGCCTCGACCTCGAACAGCATGTCGTTGGCCAGCGCCTGCTCGTCCTCGGCAATTTGCATCAGGTCAAGCACAGGTGCCCACTGGCCACTCATTGTCTTCAGGTGTTCTCGCCAGTAATCGAAGGGTTTCCGGGCGAACTGCGCGTTGATGAGCTCGCTCGCAGGCTCCCAGTTTTTCATCAGTGCCTCCGCCGTTGAAAAGCGCGGGTCGTCCGCCGCTTCCGGCAGACCCAGGTGTTGGAATACATTTCGAATGTGCGGCCCCGGAGTGAGTGTACAGAGGTTGATAATGCCGCCGTCCGAGGTCGTGTAGTTGCCCATGAAAGGATTGCCCGGGTTGCCGCCGGAGGTCGGCATCCGGTTGCGCGATACCTCGCCGCAGTCGATACCCATGTCGATCGAGGTGCCGGCCGCCCACCAGGCCGTGCTCAGGAGTGAGACGTCCAGTTCCAGCGCCTCCCCGGTACGCTCGCGGTGGAACAGGGCCGCCGATATGCCCCCGGCGATATTCATGCCGCCGATGGAATCGCCAAACGCCGGGATGCCCTGGGAGAGTGTGCCGACCATTTCCCTGGGGGTCATCGCTGTTGCGATACCGCTGCGGTTCCAGAAAGCGGTGCCGTCGAAACCACCGAAGTCGCGCTCCGGTCCCTTATCCCCGTATGCGCTGCCGCGCGCGTAGATAATATTCGGGTTCACCGCCCGGATATGCTCTATGTCGAATTTCATCTTCTGCCGTTGCTTCGGCAGGTAGTTGGTGAGGAATACGTCGGCGGTTTTCGCCAGTTCGTAGATAACCTCCATGCCCTCGGGTTTGGAAATGTCGACGCCCACGCTGCGCTTGCCCCGGTTGGGGTGCTCCACGAAGGGGCTGCGTTTCGGGTTGACCTTGACGCCACCCATGTTGATGAAGCCCCGCTGGGTATCACCGCGAACCGGGTGTTCTATCTTGATGACGTCGGCGCCCCAGTCCGCGAGGATCGCCCCGGCGGCGGGAACGAAGGTCATTTGGGCTACTTCGAGGACTCTTATGCCTTTCATCACTTGTGTCATTATCATTCCCGCGGGTGATATTTTCGGGGCATTATACAGATCAACAACATTGTTGCATAGTTTGGGGAAGCGGGGTATAAAACAGCTCCTTCCGTTTCCACTTTCCCGGCCCCATTTTTTAATAATTACCAGGAGAAAGCTAAATGAAAATTGATTCCTCATTATCAGCGGTCGTCACCGGCGGGGCCTCGGGTCTCGGGCTTGCGACCGTAAAGGCGCTGCGGGCGGCGGGGGCACGGGT
>JAOUDU010000745.1 GCA_029859085.1 Gammaproteobacteria bacterium
GCGCAGGTCTTCTTCCACATAGAGTCTGCGATTGGCGAGTATCAACAGGCTGGCCAGCAGGAAAGTGAGGCCGCCGATGGCCAACACTGCGGTCAGCACCACCATGTATGAAAGTCCAGCAATTGCTCTTCCGGAAGCCGGGCAATAACCCTGTCCGGAAAATTTAGGCCCTGCGTACCAGAGAGTCAAACCACAACTGCCTGTGGCGGGCGCCAGAGGGCATTCACTTGATCAAGCTCAATTTTAGCCGGGGTGATAAGGGATTGAACCGGTGGCAGGGTCGCGGCCACAGGGCATGACCGAAAGTTCAATGGCGCGTGGCCGCCACCGCTTTCATTTTCGAGGCCAGCGCGCCGACCAGTGGATTGGCACTGAGGCCATGGAGCAGGACACTCAGCACGATGGTGGCAACGGTGGCATCGATAATGGTGCCACCACCGGGAAGCTTGTCTTCAAGCACGATGACGCCGAACACGATACTGGCCAGGCCGCGGGGGCCGAACCAGCCTACAAACAGCTTTTCGGTCGCCGCCATGGGCAACCCTGATAAAGACAGGAAAACGGGTAGCATCCTGATCACGGTAAGGCTCAGGAAAGCATAGAGCACTACCTGCCAGGTCAGGGAATCGAGCCCCTGGCCGACCACCGCGGCGCCGAACACCACCCAGGTCAGCAGCGCCATCGTATCCCCCACTCCCTCGGCCTCGAGCAGGCGCAGATGGGTTCCCTTCTTTTCCATCGCGCCGAACACCAGGCCGCCGACAAAACAGGCGATGAAGCCGCTGCCGCCCAGCCACTGGGTCAAGCCGAAGCAGGCCACCGCCAGGGTGGGGAGCGTGATCTGCTCCCAGGAATCAGTCATCCAGCCGCGGCTGTTTACGGCCCGCAGCAGCATCACCGCGAGCCAGGTCATCCCGACGCCGACGGCCACCCCGAAACCGATCGCCTCCGCTACCAGCTTGATCACCAGTGCGGAGGTATCCCCGCCGGCCCCGGCTTCAGAGGCCAGGAACAGGAACACGAAGAGAATCGGTACACAGATACCATCGTTGAGGCCGCTTTCCAGGTTCAGGCCCTCCCGGATCGGGCCGGGAACCGACGGGTTGGTAACCACCGCCTTGCCCAGGGCTGCATCGGTCGGTGCCAGCATGACCGCCAGGATCGCGATCTCCATCCAGCCCAGGCCGTCCAGCAGCAGCCATCCGGCGGCGTAGCCGAGCCCGATGGTGAGAGGCAGTCCGATGCCCAGCAGGCGCAGTGGAATCCGGTAGGAGTGTTGCAGTTCCCGCAGGTGGGACCCGGCCGCATCGGTAAACAGCACCAGCGCCAGGGTCAGCTCCGCCATCGTGCGCAGGCCCTCGGCGTCGATGTCCAGGTGCAGCAGGCCCAGCCCGAGCGGTCCCATGGCCGCGCCGAAACCCATGAATACCAGCGCGCCGTTTACCGGGGTGCGACCCAGGCCGGCGCTGGTAATGCTGTACAGGAAGGTGAATGCCGCGAGAATTGCCAGGTTCTGGTACATTCAGGCCTCGCGCACGTTGGTCATTACCTTGAGCAGTTCGCTGCCCTGGTGGACCACGGCGGAGCTGTGGTGCAGGACCGGGATGCACGCCTCTTCCGCCACGGTCGATAACCATGTCGGCCCGGCCCCGAACTGCAGGGTTTGCGCCAGTTGCTGGCCCTTGCGGGCAGGCGCTCCCATCGGGGCAGTGAAGTCCGTGTGCCCGGCGTAACGCGAGTAAATGGTCTTGTAATCCCCCAGGTCGCACACCAGCGCGGCAGCCGGTTTCCTGACCCTGCCACCGACCACGCCCTTGCGCCGCAGGAAGTTCAGTATGCCGGCGGCGTCGCGCCTCGCCTCCTCCCGGGAAATCACTTCCTGGCCCCCGAGTTCCAGCGTGTATCCCTGCGGCAAATCCTGCAGCGGCGGCAGGTGAGGGTAATCCCGGGTCGCCAGCTCCTGCCACAGCGCCCACCAGGCGCAGCTGACACTTTCGTCCATCGCGCCGCCAAACTCGGCGGGGATGGACAATATCAACGGGATCTGGAAATAGCGGGCGGCGTTTTCGGCG
>JAOUDU010000086.1 GCA_029859085.1 Gammaproteobacteria bacterium
GCGTGAATCAGGCGCTCCACCAGCGGCTCATAAATTCGTTCGTTAATAATCAGCCGGCGCGTGGTGGTGCAGCGCTGGCCCGCCGTGCCAACCGCGCCAAAGACGATAGCGGGCACCGCCAGGTCGAGATCCGCACTCTCATCAACGATGATGGCGTTGTTGCCGCTGCACTCCAGCAGGTATTTGCCCAGGCGCTCGGCCACCTCCCTGGCGACAAAGTGCCCGACCCGGCTGGAGCCGGTAAAAGACACCAGGGCGATGCGGCGATCCCTGACAAATTGCTCCGCAAGCCGGTGCTGCGCGGGCACAAAAAAAGTGAACAGGCCCGGGAACCCGAACCGGGCGGTAACCCGGTTGCACAAGTGCTGGACGGCGATGGCGCAAAGAGGCGCGGTGGCCGAGGGCTTCCAGATCACAGTGTTACCACAGACTGCTGCGATAAATGCATTCCAGGACCACACCGCAACCGGGAAATTGAAAGCCGTAATCGCGCCGACAACCCCCAGTGGGTGCCATTGCTCGATCATTCTATGCTCCGGGCGCTCTGAGGGCATGGTGCGGCCGTAGAGCATGCGGGACAGGCCGACGGCGAAGTCGGCGATATCAATCATCTCCTGGACCTCGCCGTCCCCTTCCTGTTTTATCTTGCCGGTTTCCAGGGCGACGAGGCTGCCCAGGGCGTCCTTGTGCTTGCGCAGAACTTCAGCAATGCAACGGATGATTTCGCCGCGCTTGGGCGCGGGATAAAGGCGCCAGCGCGCGAATGTCCCGGCGCTGGCGTCAACCAGCCGCGCGTAGTCTTTGGCAGTGCAACCACGCACCGTGGCGATGGCCTGTCCGGTGGCTGGATTGATACTGGCAATGGCCCGACCGCGGGCGGCGCTCCACCCCTTGTCTCCGGCCCGGGGATCACCCAGGTAGGCGCCCGGATTCTCCGTGCCGATATTCAACCGGTTCAAAACCTGGCCAATAGTTGTCTCAGGCATAGTAGCTCCCATAGCGGCTGTCCATGAACCGGGTAAGGGCTATCGATTCCTGGCAGACAAAGCCCCGAAAGAGTGCCGGCTCCGACAGGACGATATCCAGCACTGCGCACAGCCCGGCGGCGGTGGCGACCTGGATGGCGGACCAGACCCTGCCGTTGATCTCGCGCGGATAGATTTTCCTGACGTAGCTTTCTTCGGTAAACCTGCCCTCGCGTTTACCGCTCACGGACACGTAGACGACCACCACATCCTGTGCGGTCGACGGGAGGGCGTTTTCGAGAAGCCGTTTCAAGCTCTCGCGATCCCGATCGAGTTTCAGGTCGTTCAGCAGCAGCCTGAACGCCTGGCAGTGTCCCGGGTAGCGAATAGTCCTGTAGTTCAGGTTCTGTACCTGGCCACTATAGGTCTGCGCAAGGGTGCCCAGTCCCCCGGAGGTATTGAATGCCTCGTAGATCACACCGTCCAGGGTCAGGCTCTCCAGCCCCTCCAGTGGCGTCAGGGTACACGGTTGCCCGCCACTGATGGCCTCGCAGGGCTCGCAGTACTCGTTGATAATGCCCTCGGTGGACCACAGCAGGCTGTACTTCAGTGCATTGGAGCTGTTCTGGGGAAGCGCTCCGACGCGCAGCTTTACCGTGTCCAGCTCGGTAAAGCGCCGCATCAGGTCATTGGCGACAATGCTGATAAAACCCGGAGCCAGGCCGCACTGGGGCATGAAAACGGTGTCGGCTCCCTCAGCCATCTCCCCGATACGCCGGGTCACGGCGACGTCCTCGGTGAGGTCGAAATAGTTGATGGCATGCCTGGCGGCCAGCTCGGCGACGAGGATATTGCGATGGAACGGCAGGGCCGAAATCACTGCATCGTAGCGTTTCCGCAGCATCAGCTTCGCGAGGGCGTCGGCGTCCCCGGCATCCAACTGGTGGATTGTTACGTTGTCCAACAGCAGGTCGCGAACCAGGTCGGCAACGGCCGAGGGGTTGCGACAGGCGAGGTCGAGTTCGTACTCCTTCGAACTCGCCAGGAGGCAGGCCACCATACTGCCGATCCTGCCCGCCCCAAGAATCAATACTCTGTGGCTACCCATAATCCAGTTCCCCGCGATGAATTGCCAGCGACACCGTATCATGTGCCAACAGCATCAGGCCCGCCACATCTGCGCAAGCATATACAAGCAACGCCCGGCCGCTCAATTGAGTACCCGGAAAATTCTCAGGTCACCGACGAACAACTCGAAAGTGCCGTAAAACCAGCGGTGCAGCAGCAGCTCCGGCATGAAATTGTCCACCGGGATCAGCTGTTCCCCGGCCAGGTAGGGATAGCGGCCCGCCAGCGCATCCCGGTAGAAACGCGCATACTCCGGCCGGGTCTTCACCAGCCGTGAAAGATCGCCCACCAGGGGGCCGTTGAGCTCGTTGGCAAAGGCCGTGTCGTACCAGTTTTCACTCAACACCAGGTACTGGGCCCGGCGCAACAGGCGTGCGTCACCGGCGGCGTATTCCGGGCGAAACAGGCGGCTGTTGGCCGCAGCAACCGCCGGCGGGTTCACGTAATAGCTGTAAAGCACCAGGGCCTGGGGGTGGTCGCGGTACCACTGGCGCAGCGCGATGCGCGGGTCCCGGTGGTAGTCCCCCACCAGGTCCAGCGCCAGCAGCGCCGGCCACAGGAAAAACAGCGCCATGAACCAGCGCCGCTTTGCCCAGGGTGTCGCGAACAGGCCGAGGGCGGCCAGCAGCGCGGCGGCGGGCAGCAGCGGCAGGTAGTGACGGTAGTACGTCACCGGTGCGAGGAACCCCATGTACAGCGCGAATACCGGCACCGGCGCCAGGCACAGCCAGGCCCTGTTCGCGCCGGGGTCCCGGGCCAGTGCCAGCACCCCGGCGGGGATAAACAGGCAGGCGGGCAGCCCGAGGCCCACCAGCAGCACCAGTGGCAGGTTCAGCAGGTTGCGCAGCCACTTGTGCCAGCCGATCGCGGCGTAGCCGCTGCCGAAGCTGCTCACCATGGCGCCGGTGGTGTAACTGGCGATGAGGTCGATGCTGCACAGCAGCCAGGCCAGGGGCGGCAGCAACAGCCAGACCACAACCATCGGCCGGTGTACGGCGCGCCAGGGAATCACCAGGTACCACAGCGCCAGCAGCGGATAGAGCTCCGCCCGCTGGAAGTCGGCATTGGTGAGCAGGCCCAGCAATACCGCGGTGGCGACCACGACCAGGGCGATGCGCCCCGGGCTCATGCCGCGGCGGACGTAATCCCAGGCCCGCATTGGCATCACCCCGAGATAGGCAAACAGCGCGAACACCCAGTACTTGGCCCAGATTGCCGGCACCAGCAGCAGCGGGCTGGCGAGCAGCAGGCCGCGTCGCTGCCGGCTGACGCCATAGACCATCAGCGCGAGGAAGGCATAGATGAAGAATACCGAGGGCGCATCCACCGTCCCGCTGTGAGACTCGCTGATATGGAAGCCCGACAGCGCAACCAGCGCGCCGGCGGTCCAACCCACGGCGGGACGACCCGGCACCAGCAGCAGGCCGACAAGCGCTACCAGGACGGCGGTGAGCGCCCCGGACACCGCCGAGTAGCTGCGGGCAACCAGGATATGGGGCGCGCTGTGGCAGTAGGCCTTGACCGCGGCCGCGTCGCCCGCGATCCCGGCGGGCGGCCCGGCGCCCAGCAAACCCGCCAGCGCAATGGTCTGGCGACCGATAAAAGTCGAATAGCCAAAACCGTCCAGCGCGGCCCTGCAGGAGCCCCCCTCGTCGAAATTCACCAGGGTGAAGCTGCCCGGGAAGTCCCAGTTCCAGCCCAGGTGCTGGGCGCTGTAGAGGCGCGGCATCAACGCCAGCAGGAACAGCATCCCGAGGTAGAGGACGCAGCGCCTGGCGGAGACCGGCGGGGGCGCGGGGCGGGACCGGGGCATTGGATGGGCGGGCGACATGGTGGCCAGTATTGCGCGCCGGGCCGCGGAAATAAATCGGTAAGCTGGAAACTAACGCTCAGTTCCTGGCGCGCGGGGGGTCGGGGTGTGCTCCGGCCCACGGGGGTCGAGGTCGAAGCTGGCGGGCGCGACTTCCGATGCCGCCGCCGTGAACGGCACCTGCTCCGAGATGGATACCGCCCTTGCCCCCCGTACCTGCAGCGCTATATAGGCCATAAACAGCAGGCAGATCACCGCGAAGGACCAGAACAATGCCGGCGGTCCCAGCAGGCTCATGAGTTTGCCCAGCACCAGGGGTGCGGAAACCGCCCCGATAGCATTCAACAGCAATACCGAAGTACCGATTTCGACAAACTCCGAACCCTGTGATACATCCGCCGCGGTCGCCAGCGACATCCCGTAGATGGGCATGACCATCGCCCCGAACAGGAATACCGCCGGCAGATGCCATGACTGCCCGGCGCTGGCCGCCACCGCCACTGAGGCCAGGGCACTGCCGAAGCAGAGCATGACAATCACCTTGCGCCGGTCGATGCGGTCCGACAGCAGGCCGATCGGGTACTGCAGCAGGGCACCCCCCAGGATGGCGGCGCTGACAAACCAGCTGATATCGGCCTGGGATTCGCTGTTGCTGCGGGCGAATATCGCACCCAGGGACCAGAAACTGCCCACCACCAGGCCCGACAGCAGGGCCCCGGCGAAAGCCGAGCGGGAGCGACGGTACAGCAGGCTGAAGCCGACCCGGGTCGCCTCCACCGGTGCGGGAGCCAGACGCCGGGTCAAGCCGACCGGCACGATCGCCAGCACCATGAAAACCGCCGCCAGGGTAAACGGGGTGGAGGATTCTATCGGGCCGACGTTGATCAGGGCCTGGCCCAGGGCCATCGAAATCAGCAGGATGAAGGTATAGATCGACAGGATCCGCCCCCTGGACGCCGCCGTGGCCTGGCTGTTGAGCCAGCTCTCGATCACCGTGTACAGGCCGGAGATGGCCATACCGGTAAGGAAGCGCAGCACCAGCAGGAACTGCCACTCGTCCAGCATGTCCATGCACAGGATGGCGCTGGTCATTACCGCGGTCAGCACGGCGAAGCTGCGGATATGGCCCACCCTGGCGATGGTGGCGGGCACCCCGATGCAGCCCACGATAAAACCCAGGAAGTAGCACGAGGCGCTGATGCCTATCATGAAATCCGACAGGCCGTTGGCACTGGCCCGCAGCGGCAGCAGGGTGAGCTGCATGCCCTGGCCGATCAGCAGCAGCGCTGTCGACACCAGCAGCGAGGTTACTGTGGCAAGGGCTTTCATGGGGATGGAGACACCGGATACGCTGAAACAGACGACAAGCATACGGCTTTTTCAGCGACGGGCAAATTTGCCGCGGCCGGCTGCCGACAGTAATCGCCCGGAGACCCCGGGCACATCTGCTGCCGGCAGCCCGCCCTTGTGTTGGCATGTGCCAAAACCTTGTACAATCGGGACCCCTCGGGCACAACCAGGAGACTACCGCCATGTTTGAGAACGAACACCCGGCCCGCCGCGCAGCGCTGCTATCTCGCGAATATGTGCATACCAAGAACCGTGCCGGCTGGCTCGGTCTCTACGCGGAAGACGCGATCATCGAGGATCCGATCGGGGTGTCGGTTATCGACCCCGCCGGCAAGGGCCATCGCGGACCGGCCGCGCGGGAGGCTTTCTGGGATAATTTTATCGCCCCGGCGAATATCCACATCGACATCCTGGACTCTTACGCCGCGGGCAATGAAGTCGCCAACCATGTGATTCTCACCGTGACCATCGACCTCGGCGAGGGCAAGGCACTGCAGCAGAAGGTGCACGGGGTATTCACCTATGAGGTGAATGGCCGGGGCGAGCTGCTGGCCCTGCGGGGTTACTGGGAAACCGCCGACCCCCGCAACCAGATGGTGGAGGTGAACACCGGAGAGGCGAGCCAGGCAACACCATGAAACGGCAAACCACATACAAGGACAGGATCATGCAGAGAAACTGCGCGTGGATATTACTTTGCGGCCTGCTGGCGAGCAGCTGGACACAGGCCGCCGATAGCGCCGCCAACGATGCGCTCCTGAAACAGGTCATTGCAGCGCGCAGCGCCGAAGACAGGGCCAGGGACAGCGCCCGCCACCCGCTGCAGACACTGCAGTTTTTCCGGGTGGAGCCGGGAATGACCGTCGCGGAAGTGCTGCCGGGCTCGGGCTGGTACACCAATATCCTCGCCAACTACCTGGGTCCCCAAGGTACCCTGTACGGAATCAATTACTCAGACCGCATATGGCCGCTGTTCCCCAATGCCACGGATGAGTGGATTGCAGCGAGGAAAGCGGCCACCGGGAAATTCCCGGAAATGGTCAAGGGGTTTACCGATAACGGGATCAGGACGGCGGGCTTCACTTTCAATAAAGTACCCGCAAAAGTTGCCGGCACCGTCGACAGGGTCCTGCTGATTCGCGCCCTGCACAACCTCAACCGCTTCGAAAGCAAGGCCGGAAGCCGCAGCCAGGCCCTCGCCGCCATCAGGAGCATGCTCAAGGATGACGGTATGGTCGGGGTAGTCCAGCACCGGGTGGCCGTCGCCGACCCGGGATCGGGCACCGACGGCAGCAGGGGCTACCTGGTGGAGGCGGAAGTGATCCTCATGTTCGAACAGGCCGGCTTCGAGCTGGTGGCCACCAGCGACATCAACGCCAATCCCGCGGACAAGCCGGGTCCGGAAGACACGGTCTGGCGCCTGCCGCCGGCTCTCGGCACCAGCAAGGACGACCCGGAGCTGCGCGCGAAAATGGAGGCCATCGGCGAATCAGACCGGATGACCCTGCTGTTTCGCAAGGTGCCCTGACGACAGCCTGACTGGCTCTCAGCCGGTGTAACCCGCCGTCATCTCCTGCGCCCGGGACCACAGGCGCTGTGCCAGGTCGCGATCGAACATGTGATTGTCGCCGCTGACCATCACCGGGTTGCAATCCTCGAAATACGCACCGTTTACCCCGTCGAGCAGGGGGCTGGTCGCCACGTACACCTGGGTGGCGGCGCCCTGCGCCGGTGTTTTGGCAAACAGCGGACCCAGGAGGTCAAAACCGATGCGTATCGGCGCCGGTGCGGTGCGGGCGATATCGGTATGCACCAGGCCGGGGTGAATCGCGTTGGACGTCACCCCGGTGCCCTGCAAGCGCTCTGCCAGGGACAGGGAAAACAGGGCATTCGCCAGCTTTGACCGTCCATAGGCTTCACTCGAGTCAAAAACCCCCTCACCCCGCAGATTATCGAAGTCGATACCCTCCTCCGGCGCCGCCCGGTAACCGGAACGGCTGGCCACATGCACGATCCTTCCCGAGCCGGCGGCCAGCATCATGGGCAAGAGCTGGTTGACCAGCACGAAATGCCCGAGGTAATTGACCACGAAAATCTTCTCGATCCCGTTGACCAGCTCCAGTTCGCCGAAGGTGTTGATACCGGCGTTGCAGATCAGCATATCCAGCCGGAGCCCCAGCCCCTGCACCGTGCGGGCGCAGGCCACTGCCGAGTCGAAATCCGCCAGCTCCAGCGCCACCGGCGTGGTCTTGCCCGCCACCGAGGCGCAGGCCTCGGCCGCCTTGTCCAGCGTGCGCCCGGTGCCGATCACATGGGCGCCCCGCAGCGCCAGTACCCGCATGGTTTCATAACCCAGGCCAGAGGTGCTGCCGGTCACAAGCGCGGTGCGACCGCGCAGGTCCAGGCCGGCGGTGACCTCCTCGGCGGTGGAATCCGCCCCAAACGGACCGATCGGAAAGCGGGTGTCGGGGATGACCCCCGGCTTGTCGCCGTCACAACCGGCCAGCAGGGGCGCGCCTGCGGACGCCGCTGCCAGTGCGATAAGGTGCCTGCGCGTTAACCTCATAGTGGTGTCCTGTCTGCCGGGTTGCGGATTGCCGCAGTGTAGCCCCTGGCGGGCAGTGGAGGTACACCCGACACAAAATAACTATAGGTTATGGAATGACATAATAAAATATCATGCTGGAATTTCTTGCGCATCGTGCCCCACTCCCTATACTCAGGTCGAGGCGGTAGAAAGAGCCCACCAACCATGAAATGGTGGGTTGGCTGGAATAACCGCCCGCATTGCTTGGGGGAAGCGGACAAACATTTGTCAGAGATGTTTGAGGCCAGGGGACGTGTTCCGGTAGCGGGCCGGAAAAAAAATTCCTGGGTAGAAAAGAAACAAGCATTACCCCTGAAACGCCGTCGCGGCCCCTGGCCCGGCGGCTTTTTTTATGCCGTTACACCAACCCACGGATAATGCGTTATGCTCTCGGGACACGCCAGGGAGCGACCATGAACACGATCCAGAAACTGCTGCGGGACATTGACGCCGCGCCACGCGGGCCACATATCGCCGCGATCTTCGACTTTGACGGCACCATCATCGCCGGCTACTCGGCCACCGCCTTTATCAGGGAGCAGGTCAGGCGCGGCGACCTGTCACCGCGCCAACTGGCGGAAATCGTCGCCGCCATGACCAGCTTCGGCCTGGGCAACCTCGGATTCTCCGGCCTGATGGCCGTC
>JAOUDU010000746.1 GCA_029859085.1 Gammaproteobacteria bacterium
CCAACCGTATCTTCGTCCAGCGCAATATCCTGGCGCCGTTCCTGGAGACCCTGCAGGAGCGCATCGGCAAGCTGCGCGCCGGCGATGGCATGGACCCGTCCACCAGCATCGGCCCCCTGGTCAACCAGGCAGCGGTGGACAAAGTGGACCGGCAGGTTCGCAATGCGGTGGACGGCGGCGCCATCCTGCACACGGGTGGCCAGCGCCTGCTCGAAGGTGGCCTGGACCGCGGTTTCTTTTACGCCCCCACCCTGCTGAGCAACATCAACCCTGAAATGCTGATCTACCGCGAGGAAACCTTCGGCCCGGTGGCAGCTGTGATCGCTTTTGACGGCGAAGACGACGTACTGGCCATGGCCAATGACACGACCTATGGCCTGGCCGCCTACGTGTATACACAGAGCCTGTCGCGCGCCATGCGTACGTTCGAGGGCCTGCAGTTCGGCATCATTGGCATCAACGACATCAACCCGACCAGTGCGGCAGCGCCTTTCGGCGGCATGAAAGAGAGCGGACTGGGTCGCGAGGGTGCCCGGGAGGGCATAGAGGAATACCTGGAGACCAAGCTGGGCGGCTTCAGCATATAATCTGACCTCGCGACGCGCGGGGATGGTTGTCCCTGGCCTCACAACAATCGCTGCGACAGGACGATTACCAAACCCAACAGGAGATCACCATGGCGGGACCGAAATACCCGGGACTGGACACACTTGCACTGCATGCCGGCGCGCAGCCGGACCCGGCCACCGGCGCCAGGGCCACACCGATTTACCAGACCGCGTCCTTTACCTTCCCGGACTCGGATTACGCCGCCTCACTGTTCAATATAGAGCGCGCGGGCCACGTCTACTCGCGCCTGAGCAACCCCACCAACGCGGTGCTGGAGGAGCGCATTGCCGCGCTGGAAGGTGGCGTCGCTGCTATCGCCACCGCCAGTGGCCAGGCGGCCCTGCACCTTGCCATCGTCACCCTGATGGGGGCCGGCTCGCATATCGTCGCGGCCAGCGCCCTGTACGGCGGCAGCCACAACCTGCTGGCCTATACCCTGCCCCGGTTCGGCATCGAAACCACCTTCGTCGACACAAGGGACCCGGAGGCGTTCCGCGCGGCGATCAGGGATAACACCCGGCTGGTATTCGCCGAGACCCTGGGCAATCCGGGCCTGGACGTGCTGGACATTCCCATCGTGTCGAAGATCGCCCATGAAGCGGGCCTGCCGCTGCTGGTGGATTCGACCTTTACCACGCCCTACCTGATGAAACCGCTGGAGCTGGGGGCCGACCTGGTCATTCACTCCGCCACCAAATTCCTCAGCGGCCACGGCATCGTCATCGGCGGCCTGCTGGTGGACGGCGGCAAATTCGACTGGGACGCCTCGGGCAAATTCCCCACCCTCACCGAACCCTACGTCGGCTTTCACAACCTGGTATTCAGCGAGGAATTCGGCCCCGCCGCTTTTACCCAGCGGGCGCGCAAGGAGGGCCTGCGGGATCTCGGCGCATGCATGAGCCCCACCTCGGCCTTCCATATCCTGCAGGGTATAGAGACCCTGGGCCTGCGCATGCAGCGCCACGTGGACAATACCCGCGAGGTGGTCGCCTTCCTGCAGGGCCACGACATGGTCGCCTCGGTCGCCTACCCGGAACTGGAAGGTCATCCGGACCGGGAGCTGGCCAGCCAACTGCTGCCGCGCGGCTGCGGTGCCGTGTTCAGTTTTGCGCTCAAGGGCGGCCGCAGCGCCGGCGTGGCGTTCGTCGATGCGCTGGACCTGTTTTCCCACCTGGCCAATGTGGGCGACGCCAAGTCGCTGGTCATCCACCCCGCCAGCACCACCCACCATCGCATGGACGAACAGGCCCTGGCGGCGGCGGGCATTTCCGCCGGTACCATCCGCCTTTCCGTCGGCCTGGAACAGGTCGGTGACCTGATCGCCGACCTGCAGCAGGGCCTGCGCGCGGCGCAAAAGGCTGTGGAGAAGGAGGCAGCGCGATGAAACTCGACGTAAACGGCGCCGCCGCATATTGCTATACCAACAACCGTAAGATCGACCCTGCAAAAGACAGCATTG
>JAOUDU010000087.1 GCA_029859085.1 Gammaproteobacteria bacterium
GGCGCATACTTTTCGCCGCACCGTAGGCGATGGCAAATATACCGTAGGCCTGGATCAGCAGCGGTATCGCGATCAGCAGGATCGTCTGCGGTTGCGCCAGTATCTTCTGCGCCTGGAAGCCGAACAACAGCACGACGGTGGCGAGCAGGCCGATGATCGACCAGGGCTTGAGCGCGTGGGTGAAGGCAGTAACGCGCCGCACATCGCCGTTGGCGGCCAGCCTGTGCCGGGTTGCCGCACCGGCTACCAGCGGCAGCAGTACATACAGCACAACCGACAACAGCAGGGTTTCCCAGGGAACGTCGATATCGCTGACGCCGAGCAGTAAAGCCGCTATCGGTGCGAATGCGAAAATCATGATGACGTCGTTCACCGCCACCTGCACCAGGGTGTAATTGGGATCGCCCCTGGTGAGCTGGCTCCAGACGAATACCATCGCCGTACAGGGCGCGACGCCCAGCAGGATCATCCCGGCGATGTATTCGGTGGCGGACTGGGGGTCGACCCAGCCCGCGAAAATGACTTTGAAGAACAGCCATCCCAGCGCGGCCATCGTAAACGGCTTGATCAGCCAGTTCACCACCAGGGTCAGGACCAGGCCCTTTGGCTTCTTGCCGACATCCCGGATAGCCGAGAAGTCGACCTGCACCATCATCGGGTAAATCATGATCCAGATCAGGACCGCCACCACCAGGTTGACATGGGCGTACTCGATCCCGGCAATCAACTCAAAAGTCCCGGGGATAAGGTTTCCCAGTGCGACGCCCGCGACGATGCACAGCCCTACCCAGAGAGTCAGGAAGCGTTCGAATATTCCCATCAGTCCTGCTCTCCGATTGTCTCCAGCAGTGCAGCCAGCTGCCCGGCGTCCAGAGTCTCGAACGACTGTCCGAGCAAGCGCCTTATCCGCCGTTCTATTTTCCCGATGACTTGCGTGAATGCTACTGGCCCGTCCCCGGCGTCGCCTTGAGATGGATCAGGTAAACCCCAGTGCACCCTGGTGGCCTTACCCAGCCATACCGGGCAGCTCTCCCTGGCGGCATTGTCACAGACGGTGATCACGACATCCGGCTCGAAGGAGCGGACAGCGTCGATACCCTTGCTGTGCAGGCCTGCGGTTTTGTAGCCATGAAGTTCCAGGTACTGCAGGGTCAGCGGGTGAACCCTGCCCGCGGGGCTTGATCCCGCACTGGCAACCAGGATGCGATCATCGGCGATGTCGCGGGTTATCGCCTCGCTCAAAATGCTGCGGCAGGCGTTGTGGGTGCAGATGAACAGCAGCTTCATGGGTGAAGTGCCGGCCCGCCCACGATCAGGGCTTGTACCAGATCGGCGAGCTCCAGGCCCGTTCCCGGATGGTGGGCGCCGCGTGCGCGGTGGGTTCAATCCCCAGGCGCAGGGCGTCGTAGCTGCTCCAGCGGCAGGTCGGGTTCTGCAGCACCCGCACGTAGTAGAACGCCGACTGGCTCGCGTCAAACTGTGGGTCGCGCCAGAGCACCTTGAGCTCGGCCGCGCCCTTGTCCGTGGACACCTGGCAATTGGACATGTCCACACTGGCACCGTTGTCCGGGCAGCGGCCGCTTTGGGCATCGGGCAACAGCCCGTCCGCGCAGGCGATATCCACCACCTGCTCATGGCTCTCGCCGGTGGCGTCGAGCCAGCCCTTGATCATCTGCACCCGTTGCAGGGGCGCGCTCAGGGGATCGGCCATGGCCCACACCAGGAAGGCGGGCGCAGCGGCATCGGTGCCAGGGTTCAGTACGCCGCCCATCGGGACACCGCCGGCGTAGGCCTCGGAGATCGGGTCGACGCTCGCCAGGATGTCGTCCGCGAGGTTCCAGCCGGCAAAAAAACGCAACTGGATGCGGGTCCCGCTGGTGCCGTACGCCTCCCTGGCCTGCATGGCCCGGAACAGGGCATCCCGGGTGTTCTCGGTTGCCCAGACCGCGGCCAGGCCGCCGGGGCTATAGGCGGCCAGCTGGGAGCGGTGAATCGACATGCCGGGCTCAAGGTGTTTCTGGCGCCTGATGGCGGGCCCGCTTACTGCCGCCGCCATGCCGCGATAGTCCCACTCCTCGGTGTCGCCCGGATTGGCATTGTGGGAATCGGTGGCGGCGATGATTCCGGTCTGGAAAGGGTTGATGCCGACTGTGCGCTCCAGTTGCATACCGATTTTCAGGCCCTCACGGACAAAGCCGGTGGGAAAGGCACAGGCGGTTTCCTGCCCCGGCCGGCAGGGGGCGAAAACCTGTTCGAAGCCGCATTCCTCGTCGGTGGCATTGGCGCCCAGCGCGCACTCACTGGCCCCCTTTATCTGGTAGATTTCCGTCAGCGGCTCGGACTCCGCGCGCAGCGCCCAGTCCGCCGGTGTGTACTTGTGCCCGTAACGGGTCACCGGCCCGTAGGGCAAACCCCAGGCGCGATTGGTGTTGTGGGGAATGGTGAGGAACTCGCAGTCTTCAGCGCAGTTGAGCTCCAGTGATTTCCAGAGGTCAATCTCAGTCGGTGCATCCAGCGCCGACATCGCGAAGTCCGGTAGGTTGTCACCGCGGAAGAATACATTGCGGTGATACTTGCCGTAGTCCGGCAACGTGGGGGAGTATTCGTAGGCCTGGATCGCAGTAAAGACTCCCGGGACATTGTATTTGTCGGCCAGCGCCTTGAAGTCTGCCCAGTCAGCTCTGGCGTCGGCGAGGCATTGCTCCAGGCCGACTGCCCGGCAATAGGGACTGTTCGCGCGCTCGGGTTTACTGTTACCGCCACCACCCTCCCCACGCAGGAATTTGAAGGTGGCCATATTGGGTGTGTGTAAAATCCAGCAACTGAACTGCAGCTTCAGGGGCAGCCCGCTCTCGCCGCAGTGCCGGCGGGAGCCGAAGCCTTCGGCGTGGTCGGTAATCGCGACAAAATCCAGTGGTCGCGACAGTTGCATGGGTTCAAGGCCGTTGCTGACCAGTTTCTCACCCCGGGCGAAGCGATAGGCGTCGTCGATGGAGAGCCGGTTGCCGAACAGCAGGCTGTCGAATGACTGGTCCGTGTGCAGGTGCAACTCGCCGAAGTACAGGTTGCGATTGGCGTTGGGTTGCGGAGCGTTGTCCGAGAGGCGATCGAGGCGTGGCGCCGGGACGACGACCGCGCTTTCGCGCTGCTTTGCCAGGTCGCGTTCCAGCGCCGCATCGGTGAACGGTTCCCGCTGCCCCTGGAACCAGAAGTAAATGGTGAGCGCACCGCCGATCGCGATCACCGCGACCAGGGTAATGACTATTTTCAGCAGCTTGACCAACATGGCGCATACTCCCGCTTCAATGCAGGCAGTCTAGCGCAACCGGCGGCAATTACCGAGCAGCGCCCGGGCCGCTGCCTGCGCGCTGCGCCTCTGCCTGCAACCGGATGGTTGTCGCAAGCAGTTCGCGGCGCAGCGCGGTCGTGCGCCCTGACTCCAGTTGCTCCCGCGCCACCGCCAGGTAGGGCAGGGCCTCCCCTGGCCTTGCGTCCATCAGCAGTAATTCGGCGACCTCCACCTGCCACTGGGGTGTGGCCTTGAGCCTCTGGTCGAGCCCGGCCATGCGCTCGATTGCGCGCTGGTAATTGCCGCGGCCCTTTTCCAGTTCGATCGCGTAGCGTTGCAGCGGGGTTATCGGGCCGCGCTGCGCGACCCGCTTGTCCAGCAGGGCGAGGGCCTCATCGACTCCCCGGTCCGGCAGGCCGGCCAGCAGGCGGGCGGTGGCGATGTAGTAGCCGGGGTCCAGCGAGTCGCTGAGGCCCAGCAGGGTTTCATAATCAGCCAGCGCCTCCCTGTTCTTGCCGGTATCGCGCAACAGGCGGGCGCGGTAATCCAGGCTGCCCCGGTCCTGCGGGTAAGCCTGCAGGTAGCGGTTGAAGTAGGGCAGGGCCGACGCGTAATCACCCGCCCTGTAGAGCAGGACTCCGTGGGTGAACGCTGCTTCCACCGGGTCCCCCGCCTCCTCAGCCCGCAGCACATCAGCCAGCGCCAGGTCCGGCTGGTTGCTCTCTGCATAAGCCATGGCGCGCTGCAGCAGCAGGACCTGGTCCGCGGGATTCTGCCCGATGCGCTGCGATAGCGCGTCAATGCGTTGACCGACGGCGGCATCGGCCGATACCGGGACGGGGTGTAACAGGGCGAGGAGCAGCCAGGCAGTGCAGGGGAAAAGGGGAAGTTTCACGGGAATGGGGGGAGTGGGGGATGCGGGCAACCGCTATCCCCCGAGCGTGCTTACCGGGTCATGACAAACGAGTCGAGCACGCTGCCATTCATATCCACGAAGCTCGCCTCCAGCCGGTCGGCGCCCGCATCGATTACAACCGAGCCGATTTCCAGCTTGCTGAAGAAGTTCGCGGGGTGCGGATAGCCCGAAGTGGTAAAGGTGACTTTGCCACCATTGCCCGCCACGGTGTAAACAACCTTGTCGTCAGCACCATCGCGGGCGATCTGGGTATAGGCCTCATCACCCTGGCCGCTGGCCGGCTGACCTGAATCGTTGAGCTCGGCCATTGTCGCCGGGTCAAAGGTGTCCGAAAGGCCGGTATGGCCATTGATATAATAGGATCGCTCGTAAATATGGCTGTGGCCACTGTAGGCCAGGTCCACGCCGTACTGCTCGAACACCGGGGTGAACTCTTCGCGAATCGCGAATATCGGCTGGTCGATGCCGCCCAGTTCGCTGTCTGAATCGTGGCTGCCCTTGGTATAGGGCGGGTGGTGGAATATCACCACGGTCCAGTCCAGGCTGTTGGCTGACAGGTCGTCTTTCAGCCATTGCAGCATCGCGGCGCGGCTGTCGGGATCGCGGATGGACAGTTGTGAGTCCAGGCTGACGATATGTACGTTGGCATAATCGAAGGAATAATACTGCTCGGTGCCGCTGGGCAGGCCGCCGATCTCGCCGTCGGTGGGCAGGGTAAAGATATTGAGATAGGGCATCGGGCTGTCCGGCGCCGGGTCGGGACCCCCCTGAGACCCATCGCCGATTATTGTGTAGTCATCCGGGCTGGTGGTGGTGGAAATCCCTAAACTTCCCATCTCGTGGTTGCCGATCGTGGGCCACAACGGGGTGGTGGCCAGGAGCGTCGTGTAGACATCGAAGATAGCCTTCTGGTGCTCCAGGTCGGTGCCCTGGTTATAGGCGTTGTCACCGAGCATCAGGAACAGGTCGGCGGGCTCATCTCCGTGGTTTTTGACAAAGGTTTCAAACCCGTCACGCACATAGCCTGCCTCCGGGTCGTCTGTTCCCCCCACTCCGGAATCCCCCACAATCCAGATGCGGGTATTCCCATCCTCCGGCAACTCGCCCGCCGCCGGGGCGGTGCGGAAACTGTGCCCGGCATCCGCCGTGCCCGCTCCGCCGACGGAGTAGTAGTAGGTGGTACCCGGCTCCAGGCCGGACAGCAACACCTCGCTGTGGCCGGTGGCGGTGACCGTGGCGCTGGTCTTGCTTTCCGCCGGCAGGGCCGCCATGTCGGTACCGAAGCAGAGGCTGCTGGCCTCGGCGCCGCCGTCCCTGTTGCCGCGCCACTTGACGATCACGCTGTTGCTACCCAGTTGCTGCAGGAACAGGCGCTCCGGCTGTACCTCCGCACCCTCACAGGTGGCCGCGGCCTTCTTGTTATTGTTGTTGCCATCACTGCAGCCGGCCAATACCAGGCCGGTGACGAGCAGTAACGGAATAAGGGGATTGTTCATCGGGTTCACCTCGGTGGCTTGATATCGCTTATCTTTATGATGGGCGAGTGTAAGCCAACAGGAATGTGAAAATCAAACCAGGGCCGGCTATTGCACTTGACTGTGTGCGCACTGCGCCTGCGCGCAAAATGGCAAGCGTGCTGCCGAGGAATCACGATAGAATTCCGGGGACCTGTAATCAGGGCTTAAAGAGCGAGCATCCCGCCTTGTCGAAGAATGCAGTTGGACACAACCCGAACCCGGCCCCGCGCATGCCGGACACCTACCTGGTGATCGCCGCGGTGGCGCTGTGTGCCTATGCCCTCGGGTTTTTCCTGCCGCCGGGACTGTTTTCGCTGGTGGACCAGGTGCGTGACGGTGCCGTGGTGCAGGTGATCGACCCGGACAGCTTCCGCTTCGTCGAGGGCAGCCTCAGCCTGCCGCTGTTTTCCAGCGACGGCTCCCCCGCGCTGTTCAACGCGATATTCGAGGGCATGGTCTCCGGCAGTCGCACCGGGGGTGCGGTCGGGATCATGGCGTTTATCCTGTTGACGGGCGGTGCATTCGGCGTGGTGCTGGCGACCGGTTCGGTCAATCGCGGCCTCGGCGGGTTGATCGCCCGGGGCAACTCCGATGGGCGGGTACTGCTGTGCAGCCTGTTCCTGGTGTTTTCCCTGGGGGGTGCGGTGTTCGGGATGAGCGAGGAAACCATTCCCTTTGTGATCATGCTGGTCCCGGTAATGAAACGCCTGGGCTACGACAATGTCACCACGCTGCTGGTGACCTTTATCGCCACCCAGGTCGGCTTCGCCACCTCCTGGATGAACCCGTTCAGCGTCGCCATCGCCCAGGGTATCGCCCAGCTGCCCCTGCTCAGCGGCCTGCCGCTGCGGCTGGGGATGTGGTCGGTGTTCACCCTGTTCGGCATCGCATTTACGCTGCGCTACTCGGCGCGAACCCGCAACCCGGACCTGCCCGGCGAGGCGGCATCCCCGTCCCACGGGACGGGATTGCGGTGGGCGGACAGGCTGGTGCTGGCCGCCCTGGCCGCTACGATCGTCTGGATAATCTGGGGAGTGGTCTTCGCGGGCTACTACCTGCCTGAAATTGCCACCCAGTTTGTGATCCTCGGCATCGTCGCGGGGTTTATCGGTACCTGCTTTCGACTCGATGGCATGCATGCGAACGGGGCGGTGCAGGCGTTTCGCCAGGGCGCCATGGACCTGCTGCCGGCGGCGCTGGTGGTGGGCTTTGCCCGGGGCATCGTTTTCCTGCTGGGGGGCGATGACCCGACCCGCCCCAGCCTGATGAACACGCTGTTGTTCTACGGCAGCGAATCAATCAACGGGCTGCCCGACTGGCTCGCCGCCTGGGGCATGCTCTGTTTCCAGTCGGTCTTCAATTTCTTTGTCACCTCGGGCTCCGGCCAGGCGGCCCTGACCATGCCCCTGATGGCGCCATTATCCGACCTGATCGGCGTCACCCGCCAGGTGGCGGTACTGGCCTTCCAGCTTGGCGACGGGCTCACCAATATGATCGTGCCCACCTCCGCCTCACTGATGGGCTGCCTTGGCGCCGCGCGCCTCGACTGGCTGCAGTGGCTGCGGGTGGCCAGGTGGTTCTTCCTGGGTCTGCTCGTGCTCGCCAGTGCATTTGTGGTGCTGGCTACGATTTTCGGCTACCACTGATCCCGGGCGGATTGGCGGCTCGCGCCTTGTCGCCATACGGCGGCAATGTTTTCTTCAACCCGCCCGCATTATCAAATTGCCGCCAGTCGCCTGGTCTGGAGATGGTCGCCATCTCACGCGTTTCATATTACAAGGCAACTTCCGAACCTCTTTGCGGCAGAGTTTCCAATGGCTTTGCTGGTCGTGTTCACCGACCAGCTAAAATGCCACTTAGGGCACGCGTATCAAGACAACACTGCCTTTTGAGCCACTGGAAGGCACTCGGAACCTGCCGGCTGCCGTGGTTCGGTCATTGGAGAATTGGACGGGCAGTTCTACCGTCACACCACTGATTACAATTTGTCCTTCCGCGAAGCAATTTCCTATAATTTTTAGTGTGCCGGAATCCAGATTTGATGTCCCCCGATCAGGGTCGTAACAAATGCTTGCAGTAATATCGATTGTTCCATTGGATTTCAATCTGAGCCTGCATGAATTGCCGTCAGAGAAAGCCACCTCCCAAATGCCGGTCACTTGCGCAGGAGAGCAGGCGGCATTGCCAGCTGAACTCCAAACTAATGTTATGCTTGCGATTATCGCGAGAATTACTCTGCTTTTTGTTTTCATCCGAAAATCTCCGTCTCGTCAATGCGCTTGAGCAACGTCAAGTTTGAATGAAAAAATTCCTTCTTGCGTCGCTGGAGTCCGCTGCACAATTAACTATAGACCATTTTGCAAAAACTATCAGTCGGCGGTATTCAGGCATCGTTGATGTGTGGGGAAAAGACGCAGAACGCAGTTATTCTTTTTGTCTATTTCATGAAATAACTTTAATGCATTGGCCAATCTAGGTTACCTGACTAGACTCAATATCACTTGATCATAATGTGATGCAGTGACCGTTCCGCTGAGGAAGTAGACAGATGTCACCGATTATGACGTCATATGCCCGGGCCGAATCTGCCCATGGAAGTGCATTTTCATTGCACAAAGCTCGTCAACTGACCGCCACAGGACTAGTGTGTGCCAGTGTGATAGGCCTTACGGGTTGTGCTACCTGTGCGGAACTCGAGTCCTTGCGCGCCGAGATTGCAAAGACCAATGAGACCGCGCTGCATGCGC
>JAOUDU010000088.1 GCA_029859085.1 Gammaproteobacteria bacterium
CATTGCCAGGTGGACCCCTTTCGCGTCGCGCCCGGGTATGGGCAGGTCGCGCGCGAGGGTTGCCCCGGTGGCAAGCAACACCGCGTCATTGTTCGCCACCAGCATTGCCGGATCGACATTCCTGCCGACGTCGGCGTTGACGATGAATTCAACGCCCGCGTCCCGCATCAGCTGTATCCGGCGCTCGACCACGCTTTTTTCGAGTTTCATGTTTGGAATGCCGTACATCAGCAGTCCGCCGAGCCTGTCGGCACGCTCGTAGACCGTGACACTGTGCCCGGCTGTATTCAACTGCTCTGCCGCCGCCAGACCGCAGGGTCCGGAGCCGATCACGGCGACTTTCTTGCCGGTGCTGTCCGCCTTCGGCTTTGGCGTGACCCAGCCCTCGTCGAATCCGCGGTCGATGATCGCGCACTCGATATTCTTGATTGTCACGGCCGGGCTGGTGATGCCCAGGACGCAGGCGCCCTCGCAGGGCGCCGGGCAGACTCGGCCGGTAAATTCCGGAAAGTTATTGGTCGTGTGCAGGCGATCGAGGGCGTCCCGCCAGCGGCCCTGGTAAACCAGGTCATTCCACTCCGGAATGAGGTTGTACACCGGGCAGCCGTTGTTCGATTGACAGAAGGGTACGCCACAGTCCATACAGCGAGCACCCTGGGTCTTGAGGTGCGATTCGTTGTGCTCGGTGTATATCTCCTTGAAATCCACCAGCCTGACCGCGGGGTCGCGATAGGGCTCGGTCTCTCGTTCGTACTCTATAAATCCGGTAGGTTTTCCCATAATAAATATTCTTCCTAGGAACCGACTGCTGCGGTTACTGCTATTTCCCCTGCCATTTCCTCAAGGACCCGTTTGTAATCAGTCGGCATAACCTTCACGAATCGGGCGAGTTCGGCTTTCCAGTTGCCCAGGATAGTCTCCGCAACCGTGGATCCTGTGTACCTGTGGTGATTCTCTACCAGGGCGCGTAACTCCTTGATGTCGTCGGCAGACTCCATGCTCTCGAGCTCAAAGGTCTCAGTGTTGCACATGCGGTTGAAATCGCCGTCCCTGTCCCAGACGTAGGCGATGCCACCGCTCATCCCGGCACCAAAATTCCTGCCCGTTTTGCCAAGGACCACCACTCGTCCGCCGGTCATGTACTCGCAGCCGTGATCGCCAATACCTTCTACCACCGCGTTGGCGCCGCTGTTGCGTACGCAGAAGCGCTCGGCGGCTATGCCGCGGAAGTAGGACTCACCCGACGTGGCGCCGTACATGACGACGTTGCCGATCAGGATGTTGTCCTCGGGCTTGAAGGTACTGGTCCTGGGCGGGTAGACGATTATCCTGCCGCCGGACTGGCCCTTGCCGACATAGTCATTGGCGTCGCCTTCGACTTCGAGGGTGATCCCTTTCGCCAGCCAGGCCCCCAGGCTCTGCCCCGCGGAACCATTCAGCTTGATATGGATCGTGTCGTCGGGCAGCAACTTGCCGTCCGTCGCCTTGGCCACTTCGTGGGAGAGCATGGTGCCCACCACGCGGTTGATATTGATAATTTCGTGCTCGATACGGACTTTTTCGCCGCGCTTGAGTGCTGGCTCGGCCAGTTTGATCAGCACATTATCCAATGCCTTGTCGAGACCGTGATCCTGGTCGATCGTCTTGTAGACCTGGGTCGCCTCGTACACCTTCTCCGCGGGCATGAGGATACTGGTTAAATCCAGCCCGTTGGCTTTCCAGTGCTTGATCGCCTTTTTGGTCTCGAGCAGGTCCGCGCGACCCACCATTTCATTGACGGTGCGCAGGCCCAGCTTCGCCATGATCTGGCGCAGTTCCTGGGCGACCATGAAGAAGTAGTTCACGACATACTCGGGACTGCCGGAAAATTTCTTGCGCAATTCCGGGTCCTGCGTGGCGATACCCACCGGGCAGGTGTTCAGGTGACACTTGCGCATCATGATGCAGCCCAGGGTCACCAGCGGCGCGGTGGCGAAGCCGATTTCCTCGGCGCCCAGCAGCAGTGCCATGGCGACATCGCGCCCGGTCTTGATCTGTCCGTCCGTTTGCAGCACCACGCGCGAGCGCAGGTTGTTCTTCACCAGGGTCTGGTGGGTTTCGGCTATCCCGAGTTCCCAGGGCAGGCCGGCGTGCTTGATCGACGTGATGGGTGAGGCCCCGGTGCCGCCGTCGTGCCCGGCGATTACCAGGTGATCGGCCTTGGCCTTGGTCACACCCGCGGCGATAGTGCCGACGCCGATTTCCGAGCCGAGTTTGACGCTGATTCTCGCCTTCGGGTTGGCGTTTTTCAGGTCGTGAATCAGCTGGGCAATATCCTCGATAGAATAGATGTCATGGTGAGGCGGCGGGCTGATAAGGCCCACACCGGGGGTCGAATACCTGATCCTGGCGATGGTCTGGTCGACCTTTTTGCCGGGCAGTTCACCACCCTCACCGGGTTTTGCGCCCTGGACGATCTTGATCTGCAATTCATCGGCGTTTGCCAGGTACCAGATCGTCACGCCAAAGCGGCCGGAAGCTACCTGCTTGATCGCCGATCGCTTGGAATCGCCATTGGCCATGGGTTTGAACCGCAGCGGGTCCTCCCCGCCTTCGCCGGTATTCGACTTGCCTCCCAGGCGGTTCATGGCTATAGCCAGCGTTTCGTGGCTCTCGGCGGAGATAGAGCCGAAACTCATCGCGCCGGTGCAGAATCGCTTGACGATTTCGGACGCCGGTTCAACTTCGCTGATGTCACAGGGTGTACTGACTTCCCTGAACTCCATCAGGCCGCGCAGCGTGGCCCGCCGGGTGGACTCGGTGTTCACATGATCGGCGAATTTCCAGTAGGCTTCCTCGCTGTTGGTCCTGGTCGCCACCTGGAGGTTGGATATCGTTTCGGGATCCCACATATGGGTATCGCCACCGCGGCGCCAGTGGATATCCCCGGGGTTTGGCAGTACCGGAATCAGGTGCTGGTCGCGCACCGGGTAGCCTATTTCGTGGCGCAGTTTCATCTCTTCAAACAGCACTGCGAAATCCACGCCCTGGACGCGACTCGCGGTGCCGACGAAACACCGGTCGATTATTTCACTGGCGAGCCCAACGGCCTCGAATATCTGCGCACCCTTGTAGGACTGCAGGGTGGAGATACCCATTTTCGCCATCACCTTGAGCATGCTCTTGGCGACGCCCTTCTTGTAGGCGGCGACAATCGAGGCGCTGTTTGGAAAAGCCTGCCTGTCCAGCAAGCCATCCTGCAGGGCCTGCCAGACCGACTCGAAAGCGAGATAGGGGTTGATGGCGTCTGCGCCGTAGCCCACCAGCAGGCAGTGGTGATGAACTTCCCGGGCTTCACCGGTTTCGAGGATGATGCCGATACGGGTGCGCTCGTGTCTCGCCACCAGGTGGTGGTGTACTGCTCCGCAGGCTATCAGGGAGCTGAGCGCCATGCGCTCTGCGTTTATATTGCGGTCCGAGAGGATTATGAATGAATAGCTATCCTCGATGGCCTTGGATGCTTCAGCGCAGACCCGGTCCAGCGCAGCCAGCATCCCTTCGGGGCCGGACGCCTTCTCAAAAGTTATATCGATGGTCCTGGACTTCCAGCCATCCCGATTCAGATTCTTGATGTTCGTGAGTTCATCGTTGGAGATGACAGGGTGGTGCAGTTCCAACCGGTGTACATGCTCCGGGGTGGTCTCCAGCAAATTCTTCTCTGGCCCGATAAAACAGGTGAGCGACATAACCACTTCTTCGCGGATCGAATCGATCGGCGGATTGGTGATTTGCGCGAACAACTGCTTGAAGTAATCGTAGATCATGCGCGATTTGTCTGACAGGCAAGCCAGTGCGCTGTCATTGCCCATCGACCCGAGAGGGTCCCTGGCCTCGGTTACCATCGGCAGCAACATGAACTGCATGGTTTCAACGGTATAGCCAAAAGCCTGCATGCGCTGCAACAGCGTCTCCGGCTCGTAGCGCAGGTCCGCGTGATCCGGCGGCAGGTCGGCGAGCTCGAGTTTCTGCTCTTCCAGCCATTTGCCGTAAGGCCGCTTCTTCGCGAACTCCATTTTCAGTTCCGAGTCCGGAATCAGGCGTCCGGCAAAGAAGTCGACAAGGAACATTTTTCCCGGCTGAAGCCGGCCTTTTTCCTTGACGTTCTCGGGCGCTATTGGCAGGACGCCAACCTCGGAAGCCATGATGACCTTGTCGTCATGGGTGAGGTAATACCGTGAAGGACGCAGGCCGTTGCGGTCGAGCACCGCGCCAATGTAGTGGCCATCGGTGAACGCTATCGAGGCGGGGCCGTCCCAGGGCTCCATCAGCGCCGAGTGGTACTCGTAAAAATCGCGCTTTTCCCGGGGCATGTTGACATCCGACTGCCAGGCCTCGGGAATCATCATCATGATGGATTCCTGCAGGGTCCGCCCGGTCATAAGGAGGAATTCCAGCACGTTGTCAAAAGTACCCGAGTCAGAGAAGTCGGGCTCGACGATGGGGAAGAGGTCCTTGATCTTGTCACCGAATCGCTCGCTGACGGCTACACCTTCCCTGGCCGTCATCCAGTTCTTGTTGCCCCGCAGGGTATTGATTTCCCCGTTGTGGCTCATGAACCGATTGGGTTGAGCCCTGTCCCAGGAGGGAAACGTATTGGTCGAGAACCGCGAGTGCACCATGGCAAAGTGGCTCTCATAGTCCGCATCTTCCAGGTCGGGGTAGAACGGGAACAACTGGTCCGGCGTCAACATGCCTTTATAGACGAGGATTCTCGAGTTCAGGCTGCACACATACACGAGATCCTGTGGATATTTGAGCCTTGCCGCGCCGATGAATTTTTTTCGCGCCAGGTAGAGCCCATGATCGAGCCGGTGGTCGCCGGGTGTCCCGCCGCCGACGATCACCTGTTCTATAAAAGGCATGGCCGCGCGCGCGGCCGGTCCGATATCGGCCCCGTCGGGGCGTACCGGAACCTCGCGGAAACCCAGAGGACTGAGCCCCTGCTCGACCAGCGCCGCCGTCAGGCTGGCTTTCAGGTCGGCCCGCTTCGCCTCATCGTGCGGCAGGAAGATATTGCCCACGGCATAGGTTCCAGCCTCAGGCAATGTAATGCCGAGTCCGGCCGCAACCTTCTGCATAAACCGGTGCGGGATGGCCGTCATTACACCGGCGCCGTCGCCGGTATTCTGTTCAAACCCGCAGCCGCCGCGATGGTCCATCCTGGAGTTGATATGGTAGGCATCTGTCAGGATTTCGTGACTGGCCACGCCCTTGACGTGAGCTACAAAGCCAACGCCGCAGGAGTCCTTTTCCAGGGAGGGGTCGTACAGGCCCTGTTTTCCCGGAAACCCGGTCCTGCCGTCGATTCTTGTGTTCTTCATGCATTCAACTCGCTAAGTGGTGCGCCGGCCAACTGCCAGGTTATCCAGCCCGGCAAAAGCCATCGCACATGACATGGCTCAACCGGCGGTAGTCGTTCCACGACCTGCTACCGGCTTGAAGCACGTTTTGCGTAGGAAAAGCGGGCCGGAAACAATATCATCCGGCGACCCAAAGTCAAGCGTGCTGGCATGCACTTTGTCGATAAATATTTTTTAACTCCTTGTATCTAAAAGGATATTTATAAACCCTGGTTTTGTAGCGCATTTATTCAGGGTGGTGCCGGGGGCCGCTCCCGCACCGTTTGGCGGAGCCCGGGGCGGTCGCGGGCGGTCCCGGGGGCCTTCTTGCGGATGTATCCGGGGCGCGAGTACACTGCCAGACTTGCTGTCCCGGCAAGCTTACGGAGTCTCTCCATGCCATCCATCTCCCCTCCCATGATGACAGCCGGGCTCATCCTGGCCTTTACCTTTATTGGAATTTTTACCGAGAAAGTACACGGGCTTGAGCGGGCCAAGTTCGGCATGCTCGGAGCGGGCCTGATGGTACTGGCGGGCAATTATTTCGACTTCTACGACTCCCGCCAGATTATTGAGGCAGTGGACTGGAACGTCGTGCTGCTGCTGGGCTGTATGATGGCTATCGTCGAGTTGCTCATTCCCACGGGCGGCTTCGAGCGGCTTGCGCTCACCCTCGCCAGGTTGAGCCGCGGCAACAGTTTCTGGCTGATGGTCCTGATCGGGACCGCGGTGACAGTGATTTCGCTGCTCCTGGACAACGTCACTACGGTGGTGATCTTCGGTCCACTTATCATCCTGATATGCCGACAGCTGGGGATATCTCCGGTGCCCTGCCTGCTGGCGGCCGCACTGCTGTCTGACACCGGCGGCGTTGCGACGCTGGTGGGTGACCCGCCGAATCTCATGATCGGCTCGGCGGCCGGGATCGATTTCAACAGTTTCGTATCCCGCATGGGCTTCCCCGTGTTGGCGGCATGGTTCGCGACCCTGCTGGTACTGCGCGTGCTTTTTGCGCGTGAATTCAGCAAGAACTCCACGGCGCATATGCCCGATGCCGCGCCCCTGAGTAATTCGCGCCTGTGGTGGGCAGGCGTCCTTGTCTTCGCCGCCATGGTCGTTTTGTTCATGCTGCATTCCGCGATGGGCTGGGAGCCCTGGATGGTTTCCGCTGCGGGCCTGACCGTGCTGCTGTTCGTAGACCGTCACAAGGAACTCGATGCCACGATGACCCGGGTAGAGATTCCCCTGCTGATGTTTTTTATATCGCTTTTTGTCCTGGTCGGAGGCGTCGAGCACAGCGGCCTGCTGCACGTGCTGGGAACGAATATTTCAAGTTACTTTACAGAGTCGCCGCTCATGACCGTACTCATCGTCATGTGGGTTTCGGCGATCCTGTCCGCGATGATAGACAACATCCCCTTCACGGCCGCAATGATCCCGATATTCCTGCAGATGGAGCAGCAGGGTGTGAATATCACCCCGTTGTGGTGGGCGCTGGCAATAGGGGTCGGCATGGGCGGCAACGGCACCCACATAGGCTCGACTGCGAACGTCTATATCGTGACGTTGTCGGAGCGCCTGGCAAAGGAGACCGGCAATCCCGGCTACGCCATCACGCCGGGCTTGTGGTTTCGCAAGGGTACCCCCGCGATGTTGGCTACCCTGGTCGTATCGAGCGTGATATTCGTGGTGTTCTTTGATTTTTTCAGCGCGCCTGTAGGGACGCATTAAGGCTGTGAAATAGCGCCGCGGGGAGTTGTCGCCGGCGCAGGCCGAACCTACTATCGTCGCCATGATAGACAGCAGTGAAAGTCTCCCCCGCAAAATCATTCATATCGATATGGACGCTTTTTTTGCGAGCGTGGAGCAGCGCGATAACCCGGAGTTGCGCGGCCGGCCAGTGGCCGTGGGCGGCTCGTCCCGCAGGGGAGTGGTGGCGGCCGCCAGCTACGAAGCACGCGAATTCGGGGTGCGCTCCGCAATGCCCTCGGTGACCGCGGCCCGGCGCTGCCCGGGATTGGTCTTTGTGCCACCCCGCTTTGAAGTCTATCGCAACGTGTCGCAACAGATCCGACAGATATTCTCCCGCTACAGCGACCTTGTCGAACCGCTGTCGCTGGATGAGGCCTACCTGGATGTGACCCGGGACAAGCAGGGAGTTGGCAGCGCTACCCGGATCGCGCAGCTGATAAGAGCGGCGATTCGCGAGGAAACACGGCTTACTGCCAGCGCCGGCGTCAGCTACAACAAGTTCCTGGCCAAGATCGCCTCCGACCAGAACAAGCCGGATGGCATTTGTGTCATCCGCCCGCATGAGGGGGCGGACTTCGTCTCATCCCTGCCTGTGCGTCGCTTTTACGGGGTGGGGCCAAAGACCGCGGAGCGCATGGGCCGGCTGGAAATCCATCTTGGGGCGGACCTGCGCGACAGGGACATGGAGTTCCTGCGCGAGCACTTCGGCAAGTCGGCGGACTACCTCTATCACGCTGCCCGGGGTGTGGATCAGCGGCAGGTAAAGCCCGATCGGATTCGCAAGTCCGTGGGCTGCGAGCGCACCTATAGCGAGGACCTGGTGACAGATGCTGCGCTGTACGGCGCACTGGAGCGAATAATCGATATGGCCTGGTCGAGAATCGAAAACAATGGTGCCCGAGGTCGCACGGTTACCCTTAAAGTGAAATATGACGATTTCCGCCAGGTTACCCGGCGCACTTCCTGCGCCGGGTATATTGCGGACAGGCGTGAGTTTGGTGCGATCGCAGAAGAACTGCTCGCGCTTGTGTTGCCACTGGAGCACGGTGTGAGATTGCTGGGGCTGACCCTGTCCGGGCTTGCGGGCCCGGAGCCACCGGGGGAGGCCGGGCCTGGAATCCCGCTGGCGAGGGCGCAGGGGGAATTCGAGTTCTGACCAGCCGGACAGGGGGTCGGCGATACTCTCTTCAGGCGGTCGTCGGTTTGTCAGCCCAGAGAATCGTTTTGTAGTCGAAATCGCGTCTTATGCTCGGCTTCACGATTTCAAAATAGGGCGACAGGTCAAAATCCCTGGGGGTAAAGTGGCTGAAGTGCTTTGACTCCAG
>JAOUDU010000748.1 GCA_029859085.1 Gammaproteobacteria bacterium
GTACAGTTGCACCAGGCAGTCCGCCATGCGGCCGGACAGCCGCTGCCTCGCCTTGAGCCCGCCGCCGATAGACAACAGGGTCACATCGGTCAGCAGCGAGTAGGCGGCGGAAAATCGCGACAGCTGCCGGTAGTAGCGCTGCAGGTTCCCGGTGGCGGGCACCGGCTCCAGCCGGCCGCCGCTGAGGCCCAGCACCAGGCTGCGCAGCGTGTTGCGCACGGTATGGCCGATATGGGCGTAGAAGACCGAGTCGAGTTGGGCCACTGCCTCGGCCTCGTTTTCCATGCCCGCCGCCTCGATCTCCCGGACGATGTAGGGGTGACAGCGGATCGCGCCCTGGCCGAACACCATCAGGCTGCGGGTGAGGATATTGGCGCCCTCCACGGTAATCGCGATCGGCACCGCCTGGTAGATCCGGGCCATGAAATTGCGGGGGCCGGTGATCACGCCCCGCCCGGCCACCACGTCCATCGCGTGATTGATGACCACCCGCATCAAATCGGTGTTGCGGTATTTCAACAGCGCCGACGGTACCGCCGGGCGCACACCGCGATCCAGCATCGAGGTGGTCAGCAGGCGCGCCGCATCCATCATGTAACTGTAGCCGGCGATTGGTTCCAGGGCCTCCTGCACGCCTTCAAACTGGCTGATGGAGCGCCCGAACTGTTCGCGCACGCCGGCGTAGGCGCCGGTGGCCAGGCTGGCGACCTTGCCTGCACCCGCCGCCAGCGCCGGCAGCGATATCGAGCGGCCGATCGAGAGGCACTCCAGCAGCATGGTCCAGCCCTTGCCGAGCATGGCCTGGCCGCCGATGACCTGGTCCATCGGGATAAAGACGTCATTGCCCCAGGTCGGCCCGTTCATGAACACCGAGTTCATCGGCAGGTGGCGGGTGCCGCTGTGCACACCGGGCAGGTCGTGTGGGACCATCACGCAGGTCACGCCGATGTTTTCGTTATCACCCAGCAGCTGCTCGGGGTCGTAGACCTTGATCGCCAGGCCGATGATCGTGGCCACCGGGGCGAGCGTGATATAGCGCTTGTTCCAGGTCACCTTCAGGCCCAGTACCTGTTCACCCTGCCACGATCCCATGCAGACGATACCCTTGTCCGGGATCGCGCCGGCGTCGCTGCCGGCCACCGGTGAGGTGAGCGCGAAACACGGTATCTCCTCGCCCCTGGCCAGGCGCGGCAGGTAGTGGGCCTTCTGCTGGTCCGTGCCGTATTCCATCAGCAGCTCGCCCGGTCCCAGTGAGTTGGGCACCATCACGGTCACCGCGGCGGAGACGCTGCGGGTGGAGAGCTTCATCACGATCTCCGAGTGGGCGGTCTGGGAGAAACCCTTGCCGCCGAAGTCCGCGGGAATCACCAGCCCGAAAAATCCCTGCTGGCGGATAAAGTCCCAGACTTCCCGGGGCAGGTCGAACAATTCATTGGTGATGGTCCAGTCATCGACCATTTCACACAGTTGCGTGACCGGGCCGTCGATGAAGGCCTTTTCCTCGTCGGTGAGGCGCGCGTGGGGCGTCGCCAGCAGGCGCGACCAGTCGGGGTGACCCGAAAATAACTCGCCATCCCAGTCGACACTGCCGGATTTGAGTGCCTCGGCCTCCGTGTCCGACAGGGTCGGCAACATTCCCCGCACCCAGCCCAGCAGCGGACGGCTGACGCGCTCCCGGCGGAGTCCGTTTGGCACCAGTACCAGCAGCATGGCGGCCAGCACAATGCCGCCGCAGACGAGGTTGGCGAGCCTGGCGTCCGCCAGCGTGACGCCGACCAGCAGCGCAGCGGTCAGTACCAGCGTGGAAATTTGACGATTGCTGCCGAGGTAAAGCAGCACCAGCGCGGCGAGCAGCAGTAACAAAACACTCATAACGGGTTCTCCTTGCCGGGAGCCCGTGGGCACAAAAACTGTAACCGGGTTACTCCCTTCAGTGTATTCAGGATAGGCCCGACCGGACTGATGTGCCACGTCAGTGTTCTGGCAGCGCCCGATCGCAGCAGGCGTGACTGCCGCGCTCAGATCGCCAGTTGCAGCCCCACTTTCATGGATTGGGCTTCG
>JAOUDU010000747.1 GCA_029859085.1 Gammaproteobacteria bacterium
TCCGCACCGTCGGCCGCTACCGGCTGGACGAATTCATCGATCCCGGGCGCCTGGGCCGACTGCCTCGCCTGGCACTGGCGGTAATGCCCTGGCGCCTGCAGCCGGCGCCGGACCTGCCCCGGGGCGTGCGCCTGCGCCGGGCGCTGGAGGAGCTGGGCCCGGTATTCGTCAAACTGGGGCAGATGTTGTCGACCCGGCGCGACCTGCTGCCCACCGATATCGCCGATGAGCTGGCCAAGCTGCAGGACGATGTGCCTCCCTTCCCCGGGCAGCAATCCATCGCGATAATTGAAAAGAGCCTGGGCAAGCCGGTGACGGAGCTGTTCGCCAGCTTCGAGGCCAGGCCGATGGCGTCCGCGTCCGTGGCCCAGGTGCACGCGGCGACCCTGCACAGTGGCGAGAAAGTGGTGGTCAAGGTGATCCGCCCGGACATCGAGCCGATCATCCGCCAGGACCTCGCCCTGATGTTCACGCTGGCGCGGCTGGTGGCCAGGTATGTTCCCGAGGGCCGGCGCCTGCGCCCGGTGGAGGTCATCACAGACTACGAGCTGATCATCCTCGACGAGCTGGACCTGGCCCGGGAGGCCTCCAACGCCTGCCAGCTGCGCCGCAATTTCGAGAACAGCAAGCTGGTGTATGTGCCCCAGGTCTACTGGGACTACACCTGCCGCGATGTGTTCGTCATGGAGCGCATCTCTGGCATCCCGGTCACCGATATGGCGGCGCTGGAAGCCCGCGGCACCGACCTGAAACTGCTGGCGGAGCGCGGTGTGGAGATATTTTTCACCCAGGTGTTCCGGGACAGTTTTTTCCACGCAGACATGCACCCCGGTAATATCTTTGTCGATGCCACCGACCCTGCGGACCCCACCTACATCGCCGTGGACTGCGCGATCATCGGCAGCCTGAGCGACTCGGACCAGTACTACGTGGCCCGCAACCTGCTCAGCATCTTCCGCCGCGACTACCGGGAAGTGGCCCAGCTCCACGTGGAGTGCGGCTGGGTCCCGCCACAAACCCGGGTACAGGATTTCGAGTCCGCGATGCGGGCGGTATGCGAGCCGGTGTTCGAGCGCCCGATCGGCGAGATCTCCTTCGGCCAGTTACTGATTTACCTGTTCCGCACCGCCGGGCGCTTCGACATGCACATACAACCCTCGCTGGTGCTGTTGCAGAAGACGATGCTCAATATCGAGGGCCTGGGGCGGCAGCTGTATCCCGATCTCAACCTGTGGGACACCGCCAAGCCCTTCCTGGAGGAATGGGTACAGGAGCGCTACTCGCCCCAGTCGTTCCTGCGCCGCCTGCAACGGCAGGCGCCCTCCTGGCTGGAGCAATTGCCCCAGTTGCCGGATGTGATGCTGGACAACCTGCAGCAGTCACGGGAAGTCGACATTCGCTTTGCCCGGCAACAACAGCAGCTCGAGGAGCAGCGACAGCGCAGCGGCGAGCGAAACCGCAGGCACAGGCGCCATTTGCTGGCGGCACTGGCCTGCCTAGGGGCGGCCATCACCGTGCTTCCCGGCGGCTGGGAGCAGCTGGCGGCGGCCCCGCCGGTCAGCTGGGTACTGGCGGCAACCGCGCTTGCCCTGCTCTGGCCCCGGGACAGCTGAATCCATGTGCCCGGAACCCGCCCTGTGCCATAATGTCCAACCGCAGGGACTGATAGAATGACTGACGCAGCCGGCATCGCCCGGGATATCAACTGGAACGCACAGGGGCTCGTTCCCGCCATCGCCCAGGACTGGCAGACGGGGGAGGTACTGATGCTCGCCTGGATGAACCGCGAAGCCATGGAACTCACCGTCAGCGAGGGCAGGGCGATTTACTGGTCCCGCTCCCGCCAGGCCCTGTGGCGCAAGGGCGAGGAATCGGGCCACGTGCAGCTGCTCAAAGAGCTGCGCATCGACTGCGACACGGACACCGTACTGCTCAGGGTTGAGCAGGTCGGCGGGATTGCCTGCCACACGGGGCGGCGCAGCTGCTTCTACCGCAAGTGGGAGCGGGGCGACTGGCAGGTGACCGACGAGATCCTGCGGTCACCCGAAACGATTTACGGAA
>JAOUDU010000089.1 GCA_029859085.1 Gammaproteobacteria bacterium
GAGGTAGCAGCCGGGAAAATGTTATACACACCGGATGATGGTCATCAAACTATCACAAACTTAGATGCCTCTTCGGACTTTTCACTTCAGAAATTATACATATCTATTTGATTTATATGCATTAATTCACTTTGATTGAATTTTAACCAATCTGTAACAAGTGGTGCCAGCTCTGCCCCCCGGGGCCGGTTGAACAATTTATTCACTGACTTATCCACAGAATCTGTGGAAAACATTTCGCCGCCAAGTGTTACAGAATCTCTCGAAAGTCGGTTTCCCAATGACCCCGCCATGCTGGCGGCGACAGGACCAATGAAATCCTGTCGGCCACCCCTAGTGCAGGGTGCGAGCCTGGCCGCGATCGCTGATCACCACTGCCTGCAGGTGCTTGCCCAGCATGATCACGTGGCCCTGGCGCCGCTCGACCCCGTCGAAGGAATAGTCAAAACGGTACTGGCGCCAGACCCGCCAGCGCCCCTGCCGGTCGCGGCTCAGGGAGACCCGGCGGATATGCACCGCCTGGTCCAGCAGTTGGTAGTCGTCCTCTTCACCCGCCCTGGTAACCGCCTTTACCGCGAGCTCACGCACCCGGATCGAGCTGAGGAAGTACAGGCACACGGCCCCGAACCCGAGGACGAGAAGAATATCCGCCAGCGTAAAATACATGTGGTCCCGTACACCTCGTTGTCGCGTGGGCGCCAGCATACCGGCGTATGGCCGGGGGCGCCAGCGAGCCCCTCAGGGCCCCCGGGCCAGGAGAAACCGCTGCACCAGGCTGTTGAAAAGCCCGGGGCGCTGGGCGTGCAGCCAGTGCCCGCAACCCGGCATGATCTTGACCGCGGCCCCGGGAAACAGGCTGAGGATATGGGCGCGGTGCTCCTCGCGGATATAGTCCGATTCGCCGCCCTTGATAAACAGCACGGGCCCGCGGTATGGCGCACTGGATACGGGTTTTGAACGCACCGCGCCATAGCCTCGCCTGAGGCCTTCCAGGTTGAAGCGCCAGCGATACACACCGTCCGCGTCGCGCCGCAGGCTGGACAGCAGGAACTGGATGACCTGTTGTTCCTGCAGGTGCGGCGCCATCAACGCAGCGGCTGCGTCCCGCGAGGTACACTGCCCCGCAGCCACCGCTTCCAGTGCGGCGAAAACCGCGTCGTGCTGCGCCGGGTAGTCCACCGGGGCGATATCCGCTACCACCAGCGCGGATACCAGGTCAGGCCTGGCCAGCGCCAGCTGCATTGCCACCTTGCCCCCCAGGGAGTGCCCCACGAACTGCGAGCGGGGCAGCCCCTGGTGCAGCATCCAGTGGGCCACGCAATCCGCCATGGTGGCGAGGCTTGCGTCCTCCAGCCAGCCGGAGCGGCCGTGATTGGGCAGGTCCGGGCAATAGACACTGTGCGTATCCGCCAGCGCCCGCGCCAGGGCCCCCAGGTTATTGCCGGAACCGAACAGGCCGTGGAGCAATACCACCGGCGGCCCATCGCCACTGCGGGTGTGGTGCAGTTTTACAGTCACTTATCGCTGTGCCCCAACGAAGATTTTGCTAACATGCCCGGCACTATAACGGATCGGAAACCAACATGCGCAGCTTCAGAAACCTGTCCCGTCACCTGCTGGCTACCGGCCTCGCCGGCCTGATGCTGGCCTGCAGTTCGACCCCGACCTACAACCCCACTGTCTTCCCTTTCGAGATCGACCAGGCGCGAGTGGACCAGGGTGACATCAAGACGGTAGTCATCACCCACGTCAACCTCGGCCTGTCCTCGCGCACCTACCTGGAAAAGGAAGCGCCGCGCATCGATGCGATGGTCAGCGCCTACCTGAAGAAAAATGGCCTGAAAGTACTGCCACAGCGTGATTTCGAGCAGCGCTGGAATACCGCGGTGCGCTCCTATGGCAACCCGGTGGACCCCACCAGCGGCAAGGTCAACATGAAGACTTTCTCCCAGATCATGACCACCATCAGGGATGAGATGCGCGGTACCGGACTGGACGCGTTCATTTTCACCGACCTGGTGGAGCTGCAGACCTCCTTCAGCGGCGGCCTCCAGCACGTGGCCCGCTGGGACGGGGTGACGCGCAAGCCCACGATCCAGGGGCCCGGTGACGGCGTCAGTGCCGACTTCGACTGGGCCATGCTGCTCGATGTCGCCTCGCTCCAGGTCAGCATCTACGACATGGAGCTGAAAAGGGTGTTTCTCGGCCGCGGCGGGATCGACGCAACCCAGGCGATCGACAGCCGCTCTTCCAAGGGCCGCTACATCCGGCGCCGGGATATCCTCGAGAACGAGACCAGTATCAACGAGGGCATCGAGCTCGCGTTCTACCCCTTCATCAAGACTGAGAACTGGCCCGGGAATCCCTGATCCACCGCCGCTCGGGGCCCTGCCAGCCGGGCCCGGGCCACTGCCCTGAACCGCTCATGCGCCGCTTGTCAGCGGCGAAATGCGGGTGCTAGACTAACGACTATTAGTTTGTAGCGCTGATATGCGCCGGAGATTCCAATGGATTTTGCACTGCCCGAATATACCCGCGCCAAGGACAACACCCGGCTCAGCCATATCCCGGGCAGTTACGGCCTGCCGCTGCTGGGCGATACCTTCAGTTTCGTGCTCAACCCCTTCAACGTACTGGATGCCCATTACAAGAAATACGGGCCGGTGTTCAAGGCCTCGCTGACCTTCCAGAAATTTGTGGTCGCCCTGGGCCCGGAGTACATCCAGCAGTTGATGCTGGATTCCAAGCAGAGCTTTTCCGCCCGCATGGGATACAACACGCCGCTGGGGGATTTCTTTGCCGGCGGCCTGCTGATGCGGGATTTCGACGAGCACAAGTTCCACCGGCGCATCATGCAGACCGCGTTCAAGATCGACGCGATGCGCTCCTATGTCGACCTGATGCACCCGATCATCGACCGGGAGATGTCCCGCTGGGGGCAGGCTGCGGATTTCCAGTTCTACCCCAACATCAAGACGCTGCTGCTCGACATCGGCGCCAAGGTCTTCCTGGGCATGGACCTTGAGGGGCCGAAAACCCGCGCCCTCAACCAGTCCTTCCTCGATATGAACGAGGGTATGCTCGCGCTGGTGCGCAAGGACTGGCCCGGCCTGCTCTATCGCAAGGGCATGAACGGTCGCCGCGCGCTGGAAAAATTCTTCATTGAACTGGTGCCCCAGCGGCGCGGCAAGCAGGGCAATGATATGGCGACGTTTTTCTCCAACGAGCAGTCCGAGGAGGGGGAGTATTACTCTGACCGGGTCGTGGGCGAGCACCTGATCTTCCTGCTGCTGGCCGCACACGACACCACTACCAGCGCCCTGACCATGGCGGTGCAATACCTGGCCCACGACCAGCAGTGGCAGGAGCGCCTGCGGGAGGAACTCAAGGCACTGGGCAAACCACACCTGGAGTACGAGGACCTGGCGAATGTGACCGATCTCGACCACTGCTTCAAGGAAGTGCTGCGCCTGAACCCCCCGGTACCGATGATGATGCGCCGCACCGTCAAGGAAGTGGAGCTGGGCGGTTTCGCGCTGCAGCCCCACACCATGGTGCAGATATCCCCTCTCTACACCCACCGCATGGAGCAGTGGTGGAGCAGGCCCCACCAGTTCGACCCGGACCGCTTCACCCGGGAAGAGCACAAGCAGCACAGCTTCCTGTGGGCGCCCTTTGGCGGCGGCGCCCATAAGTGTATCGGCCTGCACTTCGCCGACATGCTGTTCAAGTCCGCCCTTGCCGGGCTGTTGCTGAACTACCGCTTCAGCTTTGCCAAAGCGGGGCAGTTCGAGGGCCGTATGCAGTACTTTCCGTTCGCCAAGCCGATAGACAACCTGCCGCTGAAGCTGGTGCCGCTGTAATCCGGCCGGGCGGTCAGGCGAAAACCGCCAGTCCCCGCTCGATACACCACATCGCGGACAGGGCGCCCAGGATGTAAATCGGCACCGGCAACAGGCGCTCCTGCCAGGGCGCCAGCGGCTTGCGGACCAGCAGCCACAGGGCGTACACCAGCAGGATAAAGGCGAGCTGGCCGACCTCGATCCCGACGTTGAAAAACAACAGGGCCAGCGGCAGGTTGTCCTGGGGCAGGCCGGTCTCGGCCAGCGCGCCCGCGAAGCCCATTCCGTGCAGCAGGCCGAAGCCGCCGGCGAGCCACCAGGGGTTGCGCCACAGGACATCGTGCCTGCTGGTGCGGGTGAGCTCCACCGCCAGCACGAAAATGCTGAAAGCTATCGCAAACTCCACCAGCGCCACCGGGTAGTCAAAATACCCCAGGGTGACCAGTGACAGGGTAATGCTGTGGCCCAGGGTAAATGCGGTTATCGTCCACAACAGGCGACTGCCCCCGCCCACCAGCAGCAACAGGCCGAACACGAACATCAGGTGGTCCATGCCGCCCCAGATATGTTCGATGCCCAGCAGCGAGTAATCTCCCGCCACTTCCCCGGCACTGGACTCCGCGGGTATCACAAAGGCTGTCTTCTCCGCATTGAGTACCTGCTGGTAATTGCGGCCATCCAGCAGGTTGACCATCACCAGGGCGGAGGCCTGGTTGGGGCCGAGGCCGTCCACCCCCAGGGTGTCCCCCACCAGGCCGTCCTCGCCCAGCCGGTCGCAGCGCAGCTGCCAGCTGTCGACCCGGCCCGTGCCCTCGAGCTGGGGCGGGCTGCTGCTGGTGATTTCGCAGGAATCGGGCCACTCAGGGCGCAACGGTATGCTGCTGGTACCCTGCACCGGGGTTTTCCACACCACGTTGTACTGGTGCGGGGCGATCTCGGTGACCTTGAGCAGGGAGGGCGCAAAGCGGTGAGCCTGGGCTACCTGTGCGAGTACCAGGCCCAGCAGCAGGCCCGCGAGCAATCCCAGGTTCTTCATTTCCTCACCTCATACTGCTCGCGCATGGCCGCTATATTTTCCTGCAGTGCCGCGTCGCGGGCGCGGGACTCCAGGTCCCGCAGCAACTGCGGCCGCACCTCGTCCAGGGTGGCGTCGCGCCCCGGCTCCACCTCGCTGACCCAGACATAATGCAGGCCATAGGTGGAGCGTATCGGGCCAACCCAGGTGCCCGCCTGCGGGTTCGCCGCCTCCAGGTTGGTGACGAATTCCGAGCCGAACTGGCGGGCGAGCTGGTCGGGGGACTGGCGGGTGAAGCGGTAACCCGGCAGGAACGGTGAACTCAGTTCCAGCGCCGCCCCGGGATCCAGGTTTTCCGCCCTTATTCTTGCGATTGCCGCATCCGCCTCAGCTTCCCGGGCGGCATTGAAATATATGTGCTCGATCGAGTAGCGCGGGGGCCTGCGCAGTTCCTCCCGGCGGGACTCGAACTCGGCGGCGATGTCCGCCTCGGTGGGCGGGCGCGGGGGGTGGTAGCCGAGCAGCAGCTGTTCCATCACCTGGACCAGGCGCCGCTTGACCACCTCGTCGCCCAGGTGCAGGCGCATATCCAGGGCCTGCTGGTATTGCTCCTGCTCGGTCTTGCCCTCCCCCAGCTGCAGGAAGCTCATATTCAGCAGCAGTCGCTGGTACACCACGGTGTCGTACAGGTGCAGGTTCATCTCGATCGCGCGCTGGAACAGCATGTCCCGATCCAGTTCCGCGGTGACCATGCGATCGAGCTGCTCCGCGGTGGGCAGGCGGCCGGTGCTGGCGAACCACTGCTGCTGCAGCGCCTCGATGCGCTCGCCGCTGAGGGGGCCGATCACCGGCTTCGGCGCGGGAAAAAACACGCCGTGCAGGTAATAAAGGAGGCTCCCCAGCAGGATAAAGTGTACCCACGGCCTGTTCAGCCGGGCCAGTAATGTCATCGCCGAATCTCTCGTTGGCTGCCGCTGTTAACAGCGTATCTAGTCTTCGTAGGTGGCCTGGCGCTTTTCCATCTGGGCCTGCAAGCCCGCCTGCAGGTCCGCCTCACTCAACATGCCCGAGTTCCAGGTGGCGATGTAGTTGAGGCCCTCCGCCACCGAATGATCCCGGGAGTACAGCAGCATCTCCTTGCTGCCGCGCACCGCCAGCGGCGATTTGCGGGCGATGGACTGGGCGATGGCCATGACCTCCCGCATCAGGGTCTCCCTGTCTTCATAGACCCGGTTGACGAAACCCAGTTCCCTGGCCTCGTCTGCATCCATATTGCGCCCGGTGTATGCCAGCTCCCGCACCACGCCATCGGGAATCAGCTTCGGCAGGCGCTGCAGGGTGCCGACATCCGCGGCCATGCCGATATCGATCTCGCGAATCGAGAAATACGCGTCCTCGGTTGCATAGCGCATATCCGCACAGCACACGAGATCGACTCCGCCGCCGATACAGGTCTTGTGGATAGCCGCCAGCACCGGCTTTCGGCATTTCTCTATCGCGCCCAGGTTTGCCTGCAGCCTCAGGATCGTGCGGCGCAAATGCTCCGCCCGGCGGGCGGGCTCACTGGAAGCACCGCGCAGGCCGCCGAACATCGCCAGGTCCAGGCCCGCGCAGAAGTGGTTGCCGTTGCCCGCCAGGATGACGGCCCGCACCGAGGGCTCCTCGTCCAGCCATTCAAAACAAGACTGCAGTTCCTCCCACAGGGTCGCGTTCATGGAATTCGCCTTGTCGGGGCGGTTCAGGCTCACCGTTGCGACCTGCTGGTCGAATTGCAATTGCAGGGTTTCGAAATTAGGGGGTGTCATGTGGATCCTCTCATGTGATTGCGGGGGTATTGTACCGAGTCTTGCGACGGGCCGGGCATGGGGCCCCGCAAGTTACAATATGAGTGTCGAGCTGCACCAGGTTACCAGTTGGACACGAAATCGGCGGTATCCAGTAACGGCAGGGTTTTGCCGGCGCCGTCGCGGGTGCCCAGGTAGATGAAGCCGGTAATCTCCTCGTTCGCCTCCAGGCCCAGGGCCGCCATCACAGCCGGGTCAGAGGCCGGGTCGCCGGTGCGCCAGATACCGGCGTAACCGCAGGCCTCCGCCGCCAGCAGCAGGCTGTGGGCGGCACAGCCTGCGGACAGGCGCTGCTCGCTCGCCGGGACCTTGGCATGATCGGTAAGCCTCGCCACCACGACCACCACCAGGGGCGCCCGCAGGGGTGCGCCGCGCGCCTTCTGCAGTGCTGCCTCCTCGGCCTGCGGGTTGCGCTGCCGCAGGCAGCGTTCCAGCACCTGGCCGAAATCCTGGCGCCGGTCCCCGGCGATGGTGACAAAACGCCAGGGCCGCAACCACGCGTGGTCGGGGGCGCGCAGCGCCGCCTGGAAAATCCCCTCCATCTCGCTGGCCGAGGGCGCGGGCTCGACCAGTCGCGGGCTCGAGTTTCGGTGCTGCAGAAAACGCAGGATGTCAGTCATGAATAAATGTCACCACGGTCCAATTGGCGGCGCCCACTATCCCACAAGCCCCGGCCGCAGGCAAAACCGGGCGTGCGGCGGCGCAGCCGCATTTCAATGCCCGGGCACCGCGGGCCCCACCAGGATATTCATAAAGCCGATATCGCCTGCCACCGCGTCCACGTCGTCGCACCACTGCGCCAGCTCCGCGGCGCTGCAGGCGGCGAGGCGGTGCTCGATATGGTCGATGATCCACAGGGGCTGGCCCAGGGTGGCCAGCAGTTCCACCAGGTCCCGGCCGCTGCTGCCTGCCTGCCGCAGGGAGAGGGGAGTCAGCTCGATGATTATACGCGGCACCCGCGGCAGCTCGACCAGCAGCGGCAACAGCCCCGCCATGACCGCATACTCGGCGCCCTGCACATCGATTTTCAGCAGGTCGATGCGCTGCACTTTACCGCGCAGGAATTCTGCGCCGTTGTAGAGGCTTATCGGGAGGCTGCGGCGGCCGTCACCGGTGGCGAATATCTGGTGGTCGCCGGCGTTGTCATCACTGAGGTACAACTGCCCCTGTCCCGCGGTATCCGCCAGGCCGGCCCGGTAAGCCCTGGCCACCGGTTCGCAGCCATTGAGGCGAAGGTTTTGCTCCAGCAGGCGAAAATTATCCGGGTCGGGCTCGAAGGCCAGGATGGCGCCGCCGGGGCTTACCAGGTCGGCGGCGATAACCGGGTAGTAGCCGATATTCGCGCCGACATCCACGAACACGTCCCCCGGTTGCAGCGCGGCGAGCACCAGTGCCGTCTCATAGGGTTCCCAGATGCCCTCTTCGCGCAGGCGACGGGATACGTAGCGGTCCGCGCCACCGTGCACATGCAGCCGCAGGGGCCGCCCCGGGCCGGGAATACGCAGCTCGACCGGCACTGCTCAGGGCGTCAGGTCCTGCTGCTCGCCACCCTCTTTCACCGGGATCATCAGGTCTTCCTTGTTCACGTTCAACAGCAGCAGGATGTTCGATGCCACATAGGTGGAAGAATACGTGCCGAACCCGATACCCACGATCAGCGCCAGGGCGAAACTGTGGATCATCTCGCCGCCGAAGACGGCCAGCGAGATGACTACCAGCAGGGTGGTCAACGACGTGAAGATGGTGCGGT
>JAOUDU010000749.1 GCA_029859085.1 Gammaproteobacteria bacterium
GGCCAAACCCGCGGCGCGACAGGATTTCGCCACCGAGGGTGACAATGTCGAACCCGACGACCTGCTGGCCGACATCGGCGACTCCCTGGAATCGGATTTCAGCGGGCTGGAGATAGAGGAGGCCGACGCGGGCGGTTACGACGACGAGCTGGATCTGTCCGCGGACTTCGATGAAGCGGAACTGGCTTCGGGTCGCGCCGAAGAGGACCTTGTCATCGCCGCCGAAAGCAACGGCCTGTCCACCAAGCTGGATCTCGCCCGCGCGTATATGGATATGGGTGACGATGACGGCGCGCGCCAGATACTGGAGGAAGTGGCGGCCGAGGGCAATGAGGACATCCAGGCAGAGGCTCGCGCTTTACTAGAGCGCATTGGCTGATCCCGACTTTCCGTTCGCGGCTGTTCCGCTGCCGGTGGGCAGCCGCATCGCCTGTCGCGTCGAGTACGATGGCCGCCACTACAGCGGCTGGCAGGCGCAACCTCACCTCGCGGTAAAAACTGTCCAGGCCACCCTTGAGCGAGCGCTCGGTACTGTCGCCGATGCCCCGGTGAGGGTGAGTTGTGCCGGGCGCACCGATGCGGGAGTGCACGGCTACGGCCAGGTAGTGCATTTTGATGCCCCCGCCGAGCGCAGCGCGAAGGCCTGGGTGCTCGGGGCGAATGCCAACCTGCCGCTCGATGTGCGGGTGCACTGGGCGCTCGAAGTCCCCGCCGGTTTCCACGCCCGCTTCTCCGCCCTCGCGCGTCGCTATCGCTACATAATAGCCAATACCCCGGTTTCTCCCGCCCTGCTCGGTGGGCAGGTCAGCTGGCAGCGCCGACCGCTGGATCACCGGGTGATGCATGCCGCAGCCCGGTGCCTGTTGGGCGAGCGGGACTTTTCGGCGTTCCGCGCCGCCACCTGCCAGTCCAGTGGGCCGATGCGCAATGTCCATTCCCTTGACGTCAGCAGGCGGGGTGACCTTGTCATCATCGATATCAAGGCCAACGCCTTCCTGCACCATATGGTGCGCAACATCGCGGGCTCGCTGATGGAAGTGGGCCTCGGCAGGCAGCCCCCCGAATGGATAGGGCAGCTCATGGCCGGGCGGGATCGCAGCGTTGCGGCGGCCACCGCCCCGGCGGCGGGTCTGTACCTTGTGGAGGTGGAGTATCCCGCGCAGTACGAATTGCCGGCCACTCCCCACGGGCCACTGCTGCTGGGACTGCCCCCGCAGAATTGAGCTGCGCGATTAGCAGACAGCGGCGAGCCCTCTCTGCTATCATTCGCGCCTTGTTTTTTGCGCCCGGTTCACAATGCCCCATACCCGAATCAAGATTTGCGGCATCACTTCGATCGCTGATGCCGGCGCCGCCGTTGATGCCGGGGCCGACGCGATCGGGCTGGTGTTCTACCCGGGCAGCCCGCGGGCGGTCACGCTGGCGCAGGCAGCGCAGATAGCCAGGGCCGTGCCGCCGTTCGTTACCCTGGTGGCGCTGTTCGTCGATGAACCGGCTGAGAATATCAGGCGTATAGTTGAGACCTTGCCGATAAACCTCATCCAGTTTCATGGGGAAGAGACCGGCGAGTTCTGCGGGCAATTCCAACGACCATGGATCAAGGCGCTGCGGGTGCAGCCCGGCATCGACCTGGTCGCGCATTGCGCGCAGTACGGGGCGGCCCGCGCGATACTGCTCGACAGCTGGCAGCAGGGCGTGCCCGGCGGCACCGGCAGGACTTTCGACTGGGACCTGGCGAGAGCCCGGCTGCCCCTGCCCCTGGTACTGGCCGGCGGGCTGGACGCGGGCAATGTCGGCGCTGCGATCTCGCTGCTGCGACCTGCCGCTGTGGATGTCAGCGGGGGCGTGGAGGCGTCGCCGGGGCGCAAGGATGCGGGAAAAATCAAACGATTCATCGCGGCAGTCAGGGCCGCAGACGCTTTAGGGAATTAGACAGACTATGACGATTGACGTGAAGCAGGATGTGTTCGCCTCGGTGCCGGATGCGCACGGACGCTTTGGCGCCTACGGCGGTAAATTTGTTGCCGAAACCCTGATGTCGGCCCTGGCCGAGCTG
>JAOUDU010000750.1 GCA_029859085.1 Gammaproteobacteria bacterium
CAGCCCTTCACCGAAACCCTGGACCACCACCATCACGCCGGCTGCCTGGGCCCACACTTCCTGGGCCCGGCCGTCGTGGGACTGGTATTCGCGCCCGAGGAATGCCATGGTCGCGCTGGCGGAAACAATGGCCAGGGCGATACGGAGACCGGACTCATCCCGCGCCACCACGCTCCAGCCCCAGCGGGTATCCTCGCCGCCGAAGGGGCTGCTGGCCTTCACCTCCAGCGCCAGCATGGCGCCGAGTTCGCTCTCCGCCGCCAGCGGCACCCGGATCTGCTTGCCGAGCACCAGCTCATCCGGCAACAGCACCGCGCTGCACGCGGACCCCGCGACACCGGCACAGGGGGCACCTCCCTGGTAACAGACGGTGCCGCTGCCGGTGTGCACGGCCACGGCCTCGTCCAGCCGCAGCCGCACCGGTGAATCATGCGACCACAGCAGGTCACGCCAGGCCGCTGTCCAGTACCTGCCGAGATGGCGCACATCGTAGCCGAACAATTCCCAGTTCTGGCCTTTATCAAGTATCAACTGGTCCACCTGCTAGATAATTATTTTTCGCCAACACCCGCGGTGGCTCCGTGCGGGTCATATGCCAGGGCAGCGCGGTGGAGGTATCCGTCCCGATCGCCACCCAGCGCCTGCGCAACCAGGTTTTATCACCGTAGCGCACAATGGCGTCTGCCCGGTAGGCGCTTGCCATAGCTCCCGCCCCGCCCGCCGGGCGGGGATAGCTGGCAGCCGCGCTGCCCCGGCGCAAGCGCACGCTGTCGGCCAGGGCCGGGTTGGCCCGGGCCAGTACCTGCAACAGTTCCTCCGGCGCCTGGGACCAGTCAGTACCGCCCTGGCCGGACTCGCTGACCACAATAAAGTCCCGGACCGAATCAAGCAAGGCGCGGCTCGTGCCGGGCACCCGCAACAGGTCCTCGATGGCATCGAATTTCATGCCTCCCTGTCCCGGCCCGGCGCTGCGCGCCTCTACCACGCCCTGGGCCAGCAGGCGGGCCTCCTCCTCACCCAGCCCGGCCGCCAGCAGGAACAGGGCGGAGAGTACCTCCGCCGGTGCGCTGTTGAGATCGATCAGGCCGGAGGCGGGCACCATGACGACGCTCACATCGATATCACCCAGCCGGTAATTGCCCACGGGCATTGTCCCTGCTTCTCCCTGTGCATTCATAAGGTCAACCATCATCAGCTGGATCGCGCCGTCGCCGGCCGCTACCGCCTTCGCCCGGGCCACGTGGAGCTGGGCCATATGGGTATCCACCCGCGCCTGGGCGACGATCCCCGCCACCAGCAGCGACATGCCGGCGATAAACCACAGCACGATAGCCAGCGCGACGCCGCGCTGGCGCGCCGCCGGGGAGGCCCGGCTGTAACCCGGACATCGCATTACTGTGGCACCTGCATGATCAGCTCCGGCCAGTACCGGTCCGCCGCCTTCACCTGCAGGCGCACCCAGCCGACCTTGTCACCCTTCTGCCACTGCTGCCGCCAGTCTCCCTGGCTATCCTCGCGCCAGGAAACCTCGAAATCCTGCAAGCCCTCAACCAGCGTGCGCGCCTGGGCCTCGCTCCAGTCGCCCGGCTGCCCGGAGGCGTCGCCCTCCTGCCAGCGCAGCACCAGCAGGTCGTCCTCCCTGGCCACCCGCAGCAGGTAACTGCCGCCAAAATACTCACCAATCAGGATGGTCGATTTCCAGGCCAGGCCATCCGGCGCCATCTCAAAATAGGCCGAACCCCGGCTGCCGCCTCCCAGCGACAGGCCGCCGCCACCGCCCACGGCGGCGGATTCCAGCGTATCGCGCAGGAAGCCGCTCACCGCGCGCATGCCATCGACCCGGTCGGTCATCCGCTCCAGGCTGAGCTGGGTGTTGGCCAGGGTGCGCAGGCCGGTAATCGTCGCCAGCATGACCAGGGACAGGATGCTGAGCGCCACGACGACCTCCACCAGGGTGAAACCATCGCCGCCGCTCCCGCGGCCCCCGCTGACAAATACCGGGCCCATCACTGCGGCACCCCTTCCACCACCGAGTCGAGCACTACCTCACCGC
>JAOUDU010000751.1 GCA_029859085.1 Gammaproteobacteria bacterium
GGCAGCCGCTGCCGGGGTGTCAGCTCGCCCTCGAGGTCGAGAATATCAAAGGTCTCATCCCCCTGCAGCGCCAGGGACCTGCGGCTTTCACCCGGCATGAACTGCAGCGGGAGTATGCCCATGCCGACCAGGTTGGCGCGATGGATGCGCTCGAAACTCTCCACGATAACGGCCTTTACGCCCAGCAGCAGCGTGCCCTTGGCGGCCCAGTCGCGGCTGGAACCGGTGCCGTATTCCCTGCCGGCGACGATCACGGTGCCTATGCCCCGGGACTGGTAGTCCATGGCGGCATCGTAAATGAACAGCGGCCGGGAGCGGCCACTGATCCGGGTATAGCCGCCTTCCAGCGCCGGGGTCATCTCATTGCGGATGCGGATATTGCCGAAGGTGCCGCGCATCATGATCTCGTGGTTGCCGCGACGGGAGCCGTAGGAGTTGAAGTCAGCCTCGGCCACACCGCGCTCGCGCAGATACTGCGCTGCGGGGCTGTCCCCGGGAATCGCGCCGGCCGGGGAGATGTGATCGGTCGTCACCGAGTCACCCAGCATGGCCAGCATCGGCGCGCCCAGGATGTCGCGCCGGTTGCCCTGGTAGCGTTCGTCGAAGAAGGGCGGCAACCGGATGTAGGTGGAGTCCGCCGAGAACGCGTAGGTGGCGCCGCCACCCGTCGCAATGGCCTGCCACGCCAGGTCGCCCTCGAACACGGCGCGGTATTCCCTGCTGAACATCGCCTGGTCAACGGTCTGCACCAGCGCCGCGATCTCGGCGTTGCTGGGCCAGATGTCGCGCAGGTAGACGGGCCGGCCCGCGGGGTCCTCTCCCAGCGGCTCCCGGCTGAGGTCGATGCGGGTAGTACCCGCCAGCGCATAGGCGACGACCAGAGGCGGCGATGCCAGCCAGTTGGCCCGCACCAGCGGGTGGATGCGGCCTTCAAAGTTGCGGTTGCCCGAGAGCACCGAGCAGGCCACCAGATCATGGTCGGCAATCACCCGTGCCACTGCGGCCGGCAGCGGCCCCGAGTTGCCGATACAGGTGGTGCAACCATAGCCGACCAGGTTGAAACCGAGCGCATCCAGCGATGCCTGCAGGCCGGCCTTCACCAGGTAGTCGGTCACCACTTTCGACCCGGGCGCCAGCGAGGACTTCACCCAGGGTTTGCGTTGCAGGCCCCGCGCCAGGGCGTTCCTGGCCACCAGTCCCGCGCCGATCATCACCGCAGGATTGGAGGTGTTGGTACAGGAGGTGATGGCGGCGATCACCACATCGCCGTGGTGCATGGGCGCGGTGCTGCCCGCGAGCGGGAACGCCGTATCCAGCTGGCCGGACTTGCCATCCAGCTCGATGAACCGATCCGTGGCGCCGCGCAGCTCCCGCACGGCGACGCGGTCCTGCGGGCGTCGGGGACCCGCCAGGCTCGGCTCGACGGTGGACAACTCGAGCCGCAGCGTGGCGGCGAAGTGCGGCGTGCGGTAATGTTCGTCGCGCCACATGCCCTGGGCTCTGCAGTAGGCCTCCACCAGGTCGATGGTGGCGTCGTCGCGGCCCGTGAGCCGCAGGTAGGCGAGCGTCTGGGCGTCGACCGGGAAAAATCCGCAGGTGGCCCCGTACTCGGGCGCCATGTTGGCAATGGTGGCGCGGTCGGCCAGCGGCAGCTGGTCGAGGCCGCTGCCGTAGAATTCCACGAACTTGCCCACCACACCCTGCGCCCGCAGCATCTGTACCACCTGCAACACCAGGTCGGTGGCGGTAATGCCCTCGCGCATCTGACCGCTGAGCTCGAATCCCACGACGTCCGGGATCAGCATCGAGAGGGGCTGCCCCAGCATGGCCGCCTCTGCTTCGATGCCGCCAACTCCCCACCCGAGGACACCCAGGCCATTGATCATCGTGGTGTGGCTGTCGGTCCCCACGAGGGTGTCGGGGCAGGCGAGGACACCGCCAGCGCCGGGCTGCTGCCATACCACCCGGGCCAGATACTCCAGGTTGACCTGATGGCAGATACCCGTGCCCGGGGGTACCACCCTGAAATTGTCGAAGGCGCCCCTGCCC
>JAOUDU010000090.1 GCA_029859085.1 Gammaproteobacteria bacterium
TTCTGAATCGTCTACAACCAGGACCTTCGCGCCACGGATCGCAACCAGGTCGGCGGGTCCCGCCCCGCGCCCCAGGCCGCGCTCCCGGCGCACCACCTGCTTGCCATAGGCCAGCATGATGGTGTCCAGCAGTGCGGATGGCTTCACCGGCTTGGCCAGGAAGGCGTCTACGTGGGATGTATGCTCCTGGCTTGGCATATTCCAGGATGAAAGAAGCACAATCTTCGGCGGCGACGCCTCCTCGCGAATTGCCAGCGCTACATCCAGCCCGGTCATGCCGGGCATCATCCAGTCGAGCAGAACCAGGTCGAAAGAATGCTCCGGACGCATCAATGCCAGGGCTTGTTCGCCACTTTCCGCCAGTGTTACGGTGTAACCAAAGGACTGCAGGTATTCCTGCAGGATATCCCGGGAAGGTTCATTGTCATCGACCACCAGCACGTTCAAGCCCTGCGGTTTATCGTTGCGGTCTGTGGCAATGGGCTGGTCGACCAGGTCAAAATCCAGGGTGAAGTGAAAGCTACTGCCGACGCCCGGTGTACTGCTAACCTCAATCAGTCCACCCATCATCTCGGTGAGCTGTTGTGATATGGCCAGACCCAGGCCGGTACCTCCGTATTGTCGACTGATGGTGCTGTCTGCCTGTGAGAATGACTGGAACAAGCGGGCCAATTGCTCCTCATTCATGCCAATGCCGCTGTCGCGCACGGCAAAGTGGACGCTGACATTCTTATCGCTGCGAGCGACTTCCCGGACTTCCACCACGATTTCACCCTTCGCGGTGAACTTGATGGCATTTCCTGCAAGGTTGATCAGGATCTGGCCCAAACGGGTTGGATCGCCTGACAGGGTATCGGGCAACCCCGGGTCGCGCTGGAAAACCAGCTCCAGGTGTTTGTCCTGGCAGCGCACCATGCAAATGGTGGCCAGGTTGTCCAGAACGTCGTTGAGCGAAAACGGTATGTTCTCAAACTCGAACTTGCCTGCCTCCAGCTTGGAAAAATCCAGGATGTCATCAATGATGGTGCGCAGGGCATTGGCGGCGCCATCCACCTTGGTCAGGTAATCCTCCTGCTTGGGGTTTAGCTCGGTTTCCAGGCACAGACTGGTCAGGCCGATAATGGCGTTCATCGGGGTCCGGATCTCGTGACTCATATTGGCCAGGAAAGTGCCCTTGGTTTCGTTGGCTGACTCGGCCTCTGCCCGGGCCTCCTCGGCCGCCTGCAGCAGTTGTGTATTTCGAATGGCTGAACCCAGCTGGGTCACATAGCGACCAATGGACTGGATGTCGGCTTCGTCGAGTGCAAACGGCTCCGCGTTTCCGACAAAGAAAATCGCCCCCACGGCCTTGTTCTGGATCAACAGTGGACACAGCAAAAACGATTTCATCGGGCTGCAGTTATACAGGAATTTATCGGTGGCACCGGAATTGGCGACCCCCTCCTCGGTCACCGATCCAACATAGATAGTCTCCTGCGTGACTACCGAGGCCGCGATAAAACTGTCGCCTGCATCCAGGGGCAGGCCTTCATTTATCAGTGCCTGGTCCAGCTCCGGGGCAAAGTGCACGCCGGCCTGCAGTGCCAGGTGCAGCCGCCCGTCTTCGGGCCGCTGCAGGAAAACCCCCATCTGGTCAAACTTGAAGAGGCGCTGCAGACCGTTATAGATTGTGTTCTTGACCATATCCACATCGAGGGTGGAATTCACGATGCGTGCGATTTCGTTGAGATCGGACATTTCGCTGAAAGCCTGTTCCAGTTCGACAGTGCGCTCTTCCACCTTGTTTTCCAGTGACTTTTCCGAGTCCTGAAGTGCCGCAATTGCCTGGCGCATGCCCGCCGCCGCCGACTGCAGGCGGCCCCCAACCGTCCACAGGGAAATCATCGCCACGGAGCACAGGACCGAACTGGCAAACAGCGTGACATGCAGCACCGTGATGTCCGGCACTGTGGGCTTGATTACCGGCGGGAAATTCGCTCCAACAGTGCCGAGGATAATGAAAAAGATAGACAGTCCCAGCAGTCGCTGCAGCAGTCGAGCGGATACGAATGGCATTGCAATCAATACCGGCAGCAGTGCCGAAACGATAAGCAGTGCGTACATGCGCACGCCAACCACCAGCATACAGGCGCAAAGCACATACCAGGTGGAAATGCAGAAGATAACGCCGCGCTCGACCAGGTTTTTTCGCGCCTGGATATAACCCGTGCAGGCCAGCGGCAGCATCACAAAAAAGCATAATCCGGAAATCAGGTAAACCGTTGGACTGTGGAAATTGATGTTCATCCACAGGCAGATGACCAGCGTGAATAAATAGGTAACGATGGTTGCGAGGCAGACTCGCGCAACCAGTTGGCCTTCCGTGGTTATTTCCCGGTTCTGGTTATCCACTGCTTGCCTCTTATGTTTTTGTCAGGACTGCACTTTCGTTGCGAGGCCAGGGCAAGCGGCCGAGACTCTCGTTGGGCTAACACTTTACTCTAGTTGGCGCTGTCACAGCCACCACAAAAATGGTGTGTGTTTACTTGATGCTCGGCCGAGCGATCTCGCGAACTCAGGTGCTCGGTCCAGGCAATACCGATTGCAGAAAGAATAAACACGATATGAATGATCGTTTGCCACATGACTCCGTCCACTGTGTAGTCCGACCCGCTCGTGCCAAGTGCGCCTATCGCGATAAATGTCTTCAGGAGGTGGATAGAGCTGATCCCGATGATGGCAATCGCGAGTTTCACCTTGGGCACCGTGGCGTTAACATGGCTGAGCCACTCCGGCTGGTCGGGATGCCCCGCCAGTCGCAGCCGTGATACGAAGGTTTCTTAGCCGCCCACTATAACCAGCAACCGGGTGCATGCCAAACATGACGCGGCCGTGCAGGGGACTGTGTGGGCATTTATTGCAGCAGGGCGCCATCGGGGAGAACGCCTTCTGGTATTTGTGGCCCAGCGGGGTTAATTTATTCAAACCAAAGAGAGGCAGTGCCACCGGGGGATCACCAGTGTCCTCGGTAGACCTGCAAAGTAAACATGTCGAGGCGAGCGAGAAATATGGACTTACAACTGAGCGGGCGGCGCGCACTGATAACTGGCAGCAGTAGCGGAATTGGCGAGGCCATCGCCCGCATGCTCGCGCAGGAAGGTGCGATCGTGGTCGTGCATGGCCGAAATCGTGAGCGAGCCGAGAAGGTGGCCGCTGATATCGACGCCGCGGGTGTCGCCATCGGAGACCTGTCGACGGACGAAGGCGCTACTGGCGTTCATATGGAGGCTCAGCATGCTCTTGGCGGAAGTATCGAGATTCTTGTAAACAATGCGGGCGGGAGCTCGACCGGTAACACCTCCCGAACTCCATTGGAGATTGGCGTTGCCGACTGGATTTCAAATTATCATACCAACACTCTCGCCGCGGTGAGGATGGTCCGGCTGGCTGTGCCGGATATGGTTGCCGCCGGGTTTGGGCGCGTTATCCAGGTCTCAAGTGCCGTGGCAATACAGCCAAACAACCTCGGTACCGACTATTCCGCTGCAAAAGCCGCTCTCAATAATTTCACTGTAAGCCTCGCCGGTTCGCTCAAGGGTGTTGGCGTCACTGTCAACACGGTGACTCCCGGAGTGATTATGGTAGACGGCCTGATCCGGTATGCGCGCACAAAATTTGGCGATCCTGACATGTCGGTCGAGGAGATTACTCAACGGCTGGCAGAGGAAAAGGTATTCACCCTGCCGCCGGTCGGCCGGCTCGGAATTCCGCAGGAAGTCGCTATGGTCGCCTGCATGCTTGCAAGTCCCGCGCTGGGTTACGTCACGGGTTCAAACTATCGCGTCGATGGCGGGCAGGTCCGTTCGGTCGTATGACACAGCGGGAATACTACGTGGCCACGCCGCCCGGTCGGTTTGGTAGACTTACAGGGGGAGGTATTCGATGACCCAAAGAAAATATCGTGTCATCCAGTGGTGCACCGGGGTGGTGGGCAAGGTGGCACTTCGACATTTTATCGAGAATCCGGCGTTCCAGCTCGTCGGTGTGCTGGTCACCAATCCCGAAAAGGTTGGAAAAGATGCGGGGGACCTCGTCGGCCTCCCGCCGACCGGGGTGACCGCAACTGACGATATCGACAGGATCATTGCCCTGGACGCCGACTGCGTTCATTACGCACCCCGGGTCGCCGACACCGATATGATCTGCCGTCTCTTGCGCTCGGGAAAAAACGTGGCTTCGGTGGGCGGCCCATTTTCACCGGAGCACTATCCCGAGCAGTTCGACAGGATCGAAGCCGCTTGCGACGAGGGTGGAGTGTCCTATCATGCCTGCGGAATCCACCCGGGCTTTTCCGGCGATATCCTGCCACTGACGCTCACCCGGCTCATGAACAGGGTCGATCATATCCAGGTCTACGAATTCATCGATAAGCTTGAAAACCCGATGATTTATACCGAGGTCATGGGTTTCGGACGCGACCCTGGTGAACTGTTGGCCAAGCCCAGCCGCTCACCGGAAGCGCCATATGCGTTCGCGCAATCGATGGCGCTGGTGGCGGAGGGCCTGGGTAAAAAGATCGAGAATATTACGACGCAGCTCGAGGTTGCCACCGCCACCAGGGACATCCCCTACGAAGTTGGCGAGGGACTCCCCGGCGGTGTGATCCGCAAAGGTACAGTCGGCGGTCAGCACTATGAATGGACGGCGTGGGCGGATGGCTCCCCGTTGATTACATACCACTTTTTCTGGTCGATGGGTGCGGATATCGAACCACGCTGGGATATCGATAGCCGCTACCAGGTCGTGATCGAGGGCGATCCTCCGCTGGAAGTGAGGTTGATGGGACGCCCGGGTGCTGATGGTGTGCGGCCTTTCCTCGGTTTACCCTGGACGGGGTTACTCGGAGCAACAGCCGTCCCGGCTGTCTGCGACGCCAGGCCGGGAGTGATTACCCATATCGATCTGGGCGTAGTGCAACCGCGTGGCCTGGTGCGGCCTTGATCGACTGGAGTGCTCAGAAATAGAACGCGATGTACTGACAGGCAACAAGCATTGGGTGTGGACGAAGGTAACTACCGGGACGGGGGAGAATACATGTTGGTTTACGCACGATGCATAGCGATATTACTCGGCGTTCTATCTGCCGCAGTTTATGCCTCGACCATCCAGGTACAGGGCGCCCCTGCTCAATCAGCGGCGACTGCACTCGATCCCGGGATGGACATGAGCCAGGTTATCGCCCTGTTGCAACAGCAGCAGCAGGACCTGGCCGAGCAACGGAAATTGCTGGAGGCACAGGCAAATCAAATCGCCAGCCTGAAAAATGAACTCGATGTACTGCGCACGCCGACACCACTCGTCAGTGTCGCGGACAAGGCTGCCTCGACCGAGCCGCCGGCCGAGGTCGGCAGTAAAGTGGTTACTGAACCAATAGCGGCAAGCGGAACTGAATCAGGTCCGCAGGTTGCAGGCAGCGATACACCCGAGACGCCCAAGACTGCCGGGCAAGTTAAAGCGGAAGCGGGCAAGTCAGTTGCGAAAGCCCAGGCAGATGATCCTACCCAGGCCCTGCTTTCTGACTTTGTCGGGGCGTGGCGGCTGCCTGGCACTGATGCCGCACTGCGAATCGGCGGATTTGTCAAAACAGATATTGTCTACAATTTCGATCCCCTGCAGATCTCCGACCGATTTATCGTAGGCTCCATTCCGGCGGGACAGGACGACGCGTCAACTGCTGAAGCACAGAGCAGTATCACCGCCAACCAGTCGCGCCTGAACTTCGATCTTCGCGAGCCCACCGAGTTCGGGATACTGCGTGCTTTTATCGAAGGTGATTTTGCCGGAGACGGCGACACCTTTCGCATGCGCCACGCTTTCGGACAGTGGAAGCAACTTCTTGCGGGTAAAACCTGGTCTGCCTTCATGGATACTGACGCGAGCCCGGAGGAGGTCGATTTTGAGGGCCTGAACGCTCGCATCAACGTGCGCCAGGCCCAGGTGAGGCTGATGCCCGCGCGGGGCGCCGAGTATGGCCTGGAAGTGTCCCTCGAGGACCCCAACCCCGAGGTACAGAATGGCCAGGGCGTAACGCGCGCCCCGGATTTCGTGGTGGCAGGCCGCTTCACCCCTAACGACAGGCTGCACCTCAAGCTGAGCCTGCTCGGGCGGCAGATTCGAGCCGAGGCTGACCCTTATTTCGGTGTCGGGGTATCGAAGCAATACGCCTGGGGAGCCTCGCTAAGTGGGCGATTCATCACTCCCCTGTTTGATAAGCGAGACAGTGTATTGTTCCAGCTCAGTGGAGGTGACGGCATTGGCCGCTACGTCAACGATCTTGCGAGTGTTGGTAACTTTGACGGTATATTCAATCCGAACAACGGGGACATGCAGTTGTTTGACATACTGGCGGGGTATGTGTCCGGGCAACACTGGTGGGGCGGCTCCGGAACTTTGAGATCGAACTTCACGCTTGGGGTTGTGGATATCAATAACCCGGGGTTTATCGATGGTAATGCCTACAAGCGCACCTACCGTCTTTCAACCAATCTGTTCTGGACGCCTACCCCGCGTATTGATTTGGGGGCGGAATACTTGTGGGGCCGACGTGAAAATGAAGGCGGGGATAAGGGAGACGCGACCCAGGTTCAACTGATGACGCGTTATCGGTTCTGATAGCGATCCCCGGCGCAGCCATTGTGCTGACAGTTGCCTGCACGGCTGTCGAGCTCACGGGAAATATTCGGGTTGGGTGAGGATCCGGGCGTTTTCCTGACGTTGACATGGGTAGCACGTCTCTCGGGACATCAGCGGCTACCGGCTCCTCCGGTGCATCGGGGTAAAGTTTCAAAACGCTCGGCCCGAATGACCAACCATATTGATAGAAGTAATTTTATTTGTGACAACATCCTTTATTGAGGTTTCACCATGTCAGACAACCACGAGAACCAGGCCCAGGTTTACGGCGCGACTATCGAGAAACGCCAGGAGTATATCCTCGGCCATCCGCCGCGCCTTTCTGCCCTCGCACCGGAGGAGCGAACCGAACGCCAACAGGAAATTCTCGATGAAATCAGCATGGTTGTGGTCGACGGTGTGCGTAAGCCCAGGGAAGACAAGGACGCCCTGGAGATTCTGATCCGGCACCACGAACTCTACCTGGCCCATATGGGCGTCGCTAAAAAGTTCCTGTCCGACGGGGAAATGCCGATCAGGGACAGGGAACTGGCGGTATTGCGTATTGGATGGCTGTCACAGGCGCCATTTGAATGGGGTTCACATGTCAAGATTTCCAAGCGGAACGGCATTACCTCGGAGGAAATCGAAAGGGTGACGGAAGGTTCTTCAGCCAAGGGCTGGAACAAGCGGGATCGCGCCATCATTCGCGCCATGGAAGAACTGCATCTTGATTCCATGATAAGCGACGAGACCTGGGCTGACCTGCAGCAGTTCTATAACGATAAAAAGCTTATTGAGCTGGTGATCCTCGCCGGCCAGTACAAGACTGTCGCCTATTACCAGAATGCCCTGAGGCTCCCGATGGCGCCTGAAAATAAGGGCTTATTCGCCCGCTGAGGGGTGGTTATCCAAACCAGTCGCAAACCCGCCGTCGGTGGTATCGACAAGTAAAAAGGCCGGAGCTGCCAGCCCCGGCAGGAACGAAGGAGGGTGCTTCCTGGTGGTCACGAGACTAAAGCACAGGAGCGGGCTCCAGGTTCCGTCCGGTTCAGTTTGGCACCATCTATCAATGGAGAGACCCGGACAAACGGATATATACTCCGCTCGATACCTGTAACCGGCTGGCTCAAGGCCCGGCTGAATACGAAATGGCTGGTGAAGACGCGCATGGAACCCAGTGCGCGGGAAGCCCTGGTCACGACCTTCGGGTATGTCGCAGTGGCCATTGCAGTGATGGTCGCGCTCTCGTCGGCCGGAATCGGCTTTTCCAATCTTGCCGTCATCGCCGGGCCGATGTCATCGTGCCCAATTCGGACCTGATATCCGGTCAGGTGACCAACTGGACGCTGGGGAATACCTGGGGTCGGGCCAAGGTGCAGGTGGGTGTCGCCTATGGCAGTGATGTCGAGACTGTGATTGAGACCCTGCTCGAGGTGGCGAATGAGCACGAGGATGTCATCAGCGACATAAATCGGGGAATCAACGCCGCGTTCAGTAAACGGTGGCGGGGAGGTGCCACAGTGAGGGCCGTTCCTCGCGAAGCTGGGCAACGGCTTTTTGAGAGCCTCCAGGATCTGTTGCTACCCTTGAGGCGCTAACCCGGGCGGGCTATTGCCCGCCACGTTGTGTGGCGGGCGACCATGCCTTAAAGTTGGCTCAATAGCGTCAGGGCTGCCTTTAAGGAAGAAAGTAACGATGGCTGATCATAAGCGGGGAATATCGGACGAGTGGTTCGAGCAGTGG
>JAOUDU010000753.1 GCA_029859085.1 Gammaproteobacteria bacterium
CGCTTCCAGCGCGGAGATCATGCGGCCCAGGTCGCGGTGGCTGTGTGCATCGAACGCGCGCTCGTCGAAGGCGGGAATCGGCCAGGCGCGCACGCGCTGCAGGACATCCTCCATCATGCCGTCCAGACCCAGCTGCATGCCGTGCTCGGGGCGGTAGATGCGCTCGACCCCGTAGGCCTCCAGCTCCGCGGCCTCCGCGGTGGTAATGGTGCCGCCGCCGCCGACGACGATGCGGATGTGCTCGGCGCCGAGTTCCCGGAGCATGTCGACCATGTACTTGAAATATTCCAGGTGGCCGCCCTGGTAGGAGCTGCAGGCGATGGCGTCGGCGTCCTCCTGCACCGCAGCGCGCACGATGTCGGCGACGCTGCGGTTGTGGCCCAGGTGGATCACTTCGGCGCCGTGGGCCTGCAGCAGGCGGCGGATCAGGTTGATGGCGGCATCGTGCCCGTCGAACAGCGAGGCGGCGCTGATGAAGCGCAGCGGCGAGCGGGTGCGGGCTGGCGCAGTCGAGGGTGCAGACATGAATTCGCTCCACGGTATAACCGGGTTGGTCCGGGCAGTATACCCGACCGGGCCGGGCCGGGAATGGTGGATGGCTGCCGCGGGTACGCCTGAGCGGAAGCCCGGTGGCGACCCGGGCGGGCGCGCCGTGGGGCGGTGATTTCTGTTGACACGGCCCGTGGATCGGTTACAAATAGGGTCAGGACCATAACAATAACGCGTGCTCGCCCGGTTTTGCCCTGAGGTGCACCGATGGTGTAGTGGTTGCGGTGCCCCGTAGGCCGCATTGCCCTGGTGTCGATGACCGTTGCTGTCGCCTGTGCAGGGCAATTTGTCGGTCCCCCGATCTGCGGTTGGGGAGCGGCAGGGCGCGCCTATTCTTCAGGAGTTGCACCATGAACCAGGCCATTTCAGATCGGGGTAAGGTGGTGACGGCCGCCGCGACGGGTATCAATCTGGCGCTTGGCGTGCTGTACTCATGGAGCATCTTCAAGGATGCCATCGCCCAGTCGGTGAAGGAGGGGGCCCCGGGTGGCTTCACCTGGAACCTGTCTTCCCTGAATGACCCCTACGCGGTCGCCTGCCTGTGCTTCGCCTTCGGCATGATCCCCGCGGGCAAACTGCAGGATGCCCGGGGTCCGCGCATCACCGCGATGGTGGGCGGGCTGCTGGTCGGCGCGGGCATGGTGATGATCTCGATGACCACCAGCTATACGGGCTGGCTCATCGGCTTTGGCCTGCTGGTCGGTACCGGCATCGCGTTCGGCTATTCCGCGGCGACGCCCGCGGCGATCAAGTGGTTCCCCAACAACAAGACCGGTCTGATCGCCGGTATCGTGGTGGCGGGATTCGGTCTGGCGCCGGTCTACATCGCGCCGCTGGCGACCAGCCTGCTCGCCAGCTACGGCCTGCAGCAGACCATGCTCATACTGGGCCTGGGCTTTGTGGTGGTGGTCTGCTTGTTGAGCATGCTGCTGATGAACCCTCCGGCCGGTTTCACGCCCAAGGGCTTTGTCGACCGGCGCGCCCACTCCGGTGCGCGGGAGCAGGCCAGGGTCGCCTTTCAGCGCCCGCAGCTGTCACCGTCCGAGGTCCTGCGGCGCCCCAATTTCTGGCTGCTGTGGTTCCTGTTCTTTATCTCCGCCGGTGCCGGCCTCATGGTGATCGGCAGCATTTCGGGCATGGCCAAGAGCAGCATGGGCCAGAACGCCTTTGTCGCGGTCGTGCTGCTGGCCGTGGGCAATGCCGGCGGGCGGGTCGTGGCCGGCGTGCTGTGCGACAAGATCGGCCCCAAGGCGACCCTGACCGTGGTGCTGGCGTTTCAGGCGGCGCTGATGTTCCTGTCCATTCCCTTCGTGGCGGCGGCGGACGCCGGTGCCTTCCTGCTGGTCGGCACGGCGACCTTTATCGGCTTCAACTACGGCGCGAACCTGTCCATGTTCCCCTCGTTTGCCAAGGACCTGTGGGGGATCAAGCACTTTGGCGTCAATTACGGCATTCTCTTCACGGCGTGGGGTGTCGGGGGCTTCGTGATGAGCC
>JAOUDU010000752.1 GCA_029859085.1 Gammaproteobacteria bacterium
CCACATCCTGTTCGATATAGTCGGCCCCCATGGCATGAGCCATCGCCTTCGCAGCCAGCGTGTGCTCTGGCAGGTAGCCGCTGGCGCCGCGGTGGGCGATGACTATTGGGGCGCGCTGGGGGGCTTCGGACATATTCGTATTCACCAGAATCAAAAAAGGGCGGGAGACCGGCTCCGCGCCCTTGAGCTGTTGCAGTTACTGCAGGCCCTTGCTACGGCAGGGCCGCCACCCAGGAGCTGTCTTCAAACCACTTCTTGCGAATCTTGCCAAGGATACCGGTTTTCTCGTAGGCCCTGAGGTAATTGTCCACCAGGTTAAAAAACTGCGGATCGTTTTTGCCCAGGGCTATGCCCACCGGCTCTACTGTCAGGGGTCGCTCCAGGGTAGTGAAACCGGCATCGGGATAGCGCATTACCGAGAGAACGCAAAGCGGCATGTCCGCTACCAGCGCGTCGGCCTTGCCATCCCTGATCATGGCTACCCCGTCGTCGTAGCTGCCAACCTCGATCAACTGGGCTTCGGGTGCCACCGCCCTGACGAAGGCGGCGCTGGTGGATTTACTCAGTGCGACCAGCTTGAGATCCTTGCGGTTGAAGTCCTTGCTGGCCTCTATTTTCGCCAGCACGGAGTTCTTGGTGAGAATTGACTTGCCGGACATCATGTAGGGCCCGACAAATGACACCATTTCCGTTCGCTCCGGGGTGATTGACAGCCCCGAGAGCACCATGTCCACCTTGTTCTGCTCCAGTGCCGGTAACAGTTCACTGAAAGGCATCGGGACGATCTCCAGCTTGACTTTCATTGCATCCGCCAGGGCTTTGGCCAGATCCACGTCAAAGCCCATCAGGCCGCCGTCGCGATTGGTCATTGTCATCGGCGGCTGGTTGCCTGACATACCGACCTTGAGTACTTTAAAATCGATCACCCGTTGCAGGGTGTCACCGGCCAATGCATTGAGCGGCAGTGCAGCTGCCAGCAGCAGCATGCAACCTAGCATCAGGCGCTTGGTAAGACTGGGCATAAATATCTCCTTTCCTGGTTGGTGCCAGGGTAATCCGCAGCAAGTTGACGCGGGGTGGCCGTGGCGGGAATAACAGTAGGGTCGACAGTTTAAGTCTGAACACGGTATAAGCCAAATATTATGGGCCTCTCCCCGGGGAGCGGGCATAAGGATAAATGATGGTTAGCGCATTTGATCGGATTGTCATCGCGGTACCCCACCTGGCGGAAGCTGGCGACCTCTATCGGCAGTTACTGGGAATTGAACCTGCCGGGATCGAGCGCGATGGCACCGCGCGCGCCTGGTTTGCATTACCCAATACGGTTATAGAGCTGGTTCAATCCCCCGGGAAGCACCCGCTGATCCAGGGGGTTGTATTTGCCTCGGCAGGTGGGAAAGACGTCGATAGGTCCATAGGCAACTCCAGGGGACTGGATATCAGGCAATGCAGTCCCGATCCCGGGTCAGCTTGTCGCGTGCAGCTCGAGGATCCCGGCCCGGGTTGTCTCAGGGTCGACCACCTTGTTTTGCGTACCGCGGATGCGGCGGGATGTATCGACCTGTTCGGTCGCCGCCTGGGGATACGCCTGGCACTTGATAAAACCGTGCCGGAATGGGGTGGGCGCATGTTATTTTTTCGGGTGGGAAAACTGACACTGGAAATTATCGAGTCGCAGGGAGAGCCGGTAGCGGCGGACCATTTCTGGGGGCTAGCTTACCAGTGCGAGAACCTCGAGCAGACCGCCCGGCAGCTGGCCGGCCGCGGGGTCAGCCTGTCGGGGATCCGGCCGGGGCGCAAACCCGGCAGTCTGGTGGCAACGGTGAACAGCCACTGCCTGGGTATCCCCACCCTGCTGTTACAGCCCGGCTAGTCCAGCGCGGCAAACAGGGCGCATTCAGCCGGTCGCGGGGGCCAGCCGCCCGGCGCGATTAAAGCACGCAATGCTTGGCGTAGGTCGCGGTATCGTCCGCGGTCCATTCTCCCTTGGGCTTGTCCGACATGTCCTTGCACCAGCTCTCGGAGCCCACAGCGGTGCCATCA
>JAOUDU010000754.1 GCA_029859085.1 Gammaproteobacteria bacterium
CTTTCCACACTACGCCAATGCCCTGCGTCACAATATCCTGGAGAACTGGCACCAGCGGCGACCCACGCCTGTCTGCTGTCACTCCATGGCGGGCATAATTTCAGATCATCTGCTGAATTCCGTGCTCAGGGATTATCATGGCGACTTGCCCGAACTCGATTCTCTGAAGGCCCGGGACCGTCAACTGATCGAGGCGTTGCGGGCCGGTGGTCTCTTCCACATAGCGACCTGGGCGCCCTCTGACACCTGTCATATCAGGCAAAACTTTGGCGTGATGAATGCGCACAAACGCCGGGGCAAAACCCTGGATTATTCCGGTCCCGCGAAGATCTACAACACGACCGCTGATGGTCACCTGGTGCTCAACAGTGAGCACAGGGACAGCCTTGTTGCGAGCCCGGCAGTCCTGGAAAAGCTGATGAACTTTCCGGGCACCGAGGCCGTGGTCAACACTGCGACCCTTGCCATCCGCCGCTACCTCAAACGGAAAGGCATGAAGAAAATCATGTCAAGGCAGGATGCCCCCTATGGGCATCGCATATTGAGCAGTCGGGTGCTGAAGAAGGTGTCCCTGTACGGAGTCCTCAAGGAAATGAATGCCGCGATGCACGACCCGTATGAGTACCAGTTGCGGCACTTGAAGGCCCTCGAAGCGATCGTAAAGTACGATATTCCCTACCTGGTGATCATTCACCGCGACGACTTTATGGTGTCCGCCAATCGCCACATCCAGGAGCATGAGTACCTGCAGGCGGCGCGGATGGCAAAGGAAGGTGTCCGTCGCGAGCAGGATCTCAAGGTGCCCGCCCGCCTGGTGCTGCTGGAGCGTCCCAAGGGGGAGGAACTCGCTGTCGACCCTATCAACCCGCATTTCCTGATACTTTCCACCACCCACGAGGGCGGCGGCAATGCCCGCCAGGTCACCGCCGCGATAACGCGGTTCGTCAATGAGAATGTTGCGCGCGCGATCGAGGCAGGTAGGATACAGCCCCTCGCCAGCGTGGCGAAGTGGGCTGGTGAGAACCAGCCCCGGGTACTCAAAAGACAAGGCCGACCGAAGTCAGGATGAGTTCTGAAGTGTTGCAGGTAGATGATGGCCGCATCAGCGGCAGGGTGGAACCCGGCTTCGACAGCGTCGTCGAGGCCTTTCGCAACAATTTTTCCCAACACGGCGATGTCGGCGCCGCCTGTGCGGCCTACTTCCGCGGGCGCTGCGTGGTAGACCTGTGGGGAGGCCTGGCGGATGCCGATACAGGGCGAGCCTGGACAGAGGACACAACAGCGCTGGTCTTTTCCGTTGCCAAGGGGCCGACAGCAACCTGTATCAACCGGCTGGCGGAGCGGGGTCTGCTCGATATTGATCTCCCCGTCGCCCGCTACTGGCCGGAATTCGGTTGTAACGGCAAGGAGGCGATAACAACGCGCATGGTGTTATCCCACCGGGCCGGGCTGGCCGCGGTGGACGGGGACCTCAGCCTGGAATCAGTGCTGGCCTGGAGTCCCGTGGTGGAGGCGATCGCCGCGCAACAGCCGAACTGGGAGCCTGGCAGCCGGCACGGATACCACGCTCGTTCCTTCGGCTGGATACTCGGGGAGATAATTCGCCGCATCACCGGGCAGATGCCTGGCGACTACCTGCAGCGTGAAATTGCGGGGCCCCTGGGCCTGCGCTACTGGGTGGGTTTGCCGGAGGATGAATTGGCCCATTGCGCCAAACTCATACCCCCGCAGGGGGGCAGCGACGCGGTTGCAGCCCTGCTCGGGGCAGACAGCCTCACCGCCCGCGTCATGACCGGCCCCAGTGGCCTTTTTGGCTACAACGAGATGTGGAATTCCCCGGAGATCCTGCGCGCGCAGATGCCTTCCTCCAACGGCGTCGGCGATGCCCGCTCCCTGGCCCGGTTCTATGCGGCACTGAACGGGAACATCCAGGGCCGGGAGATATTGGGCGCCGCGCAACTGGCGCGCGCCTGCGAGCCCCAGTCGCGGGGTCCGGATTCGGTGATTTTCCGGGAGACATGCTTCGGCCTGGGGTACAGCCT
>JAOUDU010000756.1 GCA_029859085.1 Gammaproteobacteria bacterium
CAAGCTCGGGGGGCGCTGGCGGGTGCTGGGCTATATGCCGGGGCGAGGGGATTTCAGCGGTGTGATGGTGACCGGCGCGCAGGATAATGACCGCTATACGGTGGAGTTCAGCGGCCAGTACGCCGACGGCGAGGCGCTGGCCGGCAGCGGCAGCGCGATTGTCTACACGGGTTACGAATGGCGCGGCACCCTCAAGCTGGGCGATGAGAACTATCGCCAGGTGATGGCCGCGTCAGCGGATGGGGTTGAACTCTCGGGGCGCTTGTTCAAGCGCGAGCACAACGAGTGGGGCCTGAGAATGCGGGCCGTGCGGGACGCGGGCCAGAGCGCCGTGCTGGCCGTGCAACCGGGCTTCATACGGGCCGGTGGTGAGGGGCTCATGACGGTCGTGGGTACAAACCTGAACGGTGCGCTGGATCTCGGGCCGGGCCTTAAGGTGGTGGAGGAAGTGTCCCGGGGTGCCGGCCACATCCTGGTTCGGGTAGCGGCCGACGGCGCGGCGCCGACGGGTGTGCGCGCGATCAAGGTCGGCAAGTCCGGGTTGGCGGATGCCCTCACCGTCTACAGCGCCATTGATCGACTGCAGGTGGAACCGGCCTACGCGGTCGGCCGGGTTGGCGGCAATGGCGGTGCAGAAGCCGCGGTGCAGGCTGTATTCGACGCCGTAGCCTGGAGCAATGGTGCGGATGGCGAGGCCGGTACCGCGGACGACCTGCGCATCGGCCGGGTACCTGCGCAATGGTCCGTCGAACCCTGGAACGAGCGGGCGGCCGCCGACCAGGATGTAAACTTTGCCGGACAGATGGACAAGGATGAGGGTGTGTTCACCCCGGCTGGCGCCGGGCCCAATCCCGAGCGCAAGTACCAGACCAACAATGCCGGCAATCTCAAGGTCATCGCGACTGTTGATGAGGGTGGCCAGGCAGTCCAGGGCGACGGGCACCTGATGGTGACCGTGCAGCGCTGGGTCAACCCACCGATCCGCTGAGGCCGCCACCATGGGCAGTGCACTTGAGTTAAACGAGCACAACTTTCACGAGGTCACGGTGGACTCGCAGCAACTGCTTTTCCACATACCCAGCAGCAGCCTGTTTGAAGCGGACGCGGCCTCGGTCGCGGTCATCGCCGAGCTGCGCCGGGGCGGCAGTGATACCGAGGCGGAGCTGGGCGCGCGCCTGGCGGGGCGACTCGATGGACCGGCGCTCAGCGGCGTACTGTGCGACCTGCAGAGCCTGGACATCGTCACCCGGGATCCGGGGGGTACCGCCGCGGTGTTCCCCACCGTCGGTGCACTGCCGCTGACCACAGTGGTACTGAACGTCAACACCGGATGCAACCTCAGCTGCACTTACTGTTACAAGGAAGACCTCGCGGTGCCCTCGGCCGGGGAGAAGATGGGCCTGGACACGGCGACAGGCGCGATCGAGATGCTGCTGCGGCAGTCGCCCGACCAGCCGCTTTACAACATCGTATTTTTCGGTGGGGAACCCCTTTCCAACCTCGGCCTCATCCGGCAGGTGGTGGATTTCGCGGAGCAGCGCTTCGGCGCCGCAGGCAAGCGGGTGAATTTTTCCGTGACCACCAACGCCACCCTGCTCAATGAAAAGACCATCGACTACCTGGACAGTCATCGTTTCGGTATCGCGGTCAGTATCGACGGCCCCAAGGCCATCCACGATCGCAACCGCATCACCGTGGGCGGGCAGGGCACCTATGAGACGGTGGCGCGCAAGGTGGGCCTGTTGCTGTCCCGCTATCGATCCCGGCCGGTGGGAGCCCGGGTCACCCTGACCCGCGGGGTGACGGATGTGAAAGCGATCTGGCATCACCTGTTCAATGAACTGGGTTTTGCCGAAGTGGGCTTCGCCCCTGTTACGGCGGGTGACCTCGATGATTTCAACCTCGGGGAGGAGGAGCTGGTTGCGGTATTTGCCGCGATGAAGGAGCTTGGACGGCACTATGTCGACGAGGCCCTGCAGCACCGCAATATCGGTTTTTCGAACCTGCACCAGCTGCTCACCGACATCCACGAGGGCAGCAA
>JAOUDU010000755.1 GCA_029859085.1 Gammaproteobacteria bacterium
ATGCTGGTGGACGATGGTATCGTCACTGCCGAGAGCGCCTACACCCAGCTCGAACAGGAAGGACAGGGTGTGGAAAGTATTGTCAGGGGCGTCAAGCGGGTATCGGTGGCTACTGTCTTCGGGGCGCTGACCACGATGGTGGCGTTTGTCCCGGCCTGGTTCCTGTCCGAGGGGATCGGTCGTATTTTTTCCCAGATCGCACCGATAGTGGTGCTGTGCCTGGGTTTTTCGTTGCTGGAAACCAAGCTGATACTGCCGGCACACCTGCGCCACATCCGCATCGGCGGGCGCCAGCACAAACCCGGATCCCTGTCCGGCCGGCTCGCCGCACTGCAGCGGGCCTGCGCCGGGGGCCTGCAGCGGTTCGCCGATACCCGTTACCGGTCTCTGCTGGAGCTGGCGGTGCGCAACCGCTACACCACCCTGGCCATTTTCCTCGGGGGGTTGATCATCTGCCTGGCACTGGTACCGGCGGGCATCGTGCGGTTTGTGTTCTTTCCCAGCGTGCCTTCGGACCAGATCAGCATCAGCCTGAAAATGCCCCAGGGCACGCCCTGGCAGCAGACCCACGCCTACGCCCTGCGTATCGAGGAGGCCGCCAGGGCCATGGATGCCCGCTACCGGGAGCAGACGGGTTCCGGGCAGGGCGTGATAGTGGAATTGATGTCTCTCTCCACTGCGGATACCGAGGCCCAGCTGACGGTGGAGTTATTGCCCAGCACCGAGCGCGATATCACCTCGGTTGAGCTGGCGCAGTGGATGCGCGAGAGCCTGGGCGAGCTCAGCGGTGTACAGGCCCTGATTTTCAATTCCAGCGCCGGCCCCCCCGGTTCGGTGGTGGATGTCGAACTCGCGGGCCAGGACCTGGAGGCCCTGCGCGCCGCCGCCGACGAATTGAAGGTGGCCCTGGCGGGCTATGAGGGCGTATTCGATATCCGTGACAGCTTTGACGCCGGTGCGCCGGAACTCGATATCAGGGTAACCCCCGAGGGCGATGCCCTGGGGCTGGGGCAGGTGGAACTTGCGACCCAGGTCAGGCAGGCGTTTTTTGGCGCGGAAATCCAGCGCCTGCAGCGCGGTCGCAACGAGGTCCGGGTCTATGTGCGCTTTCCCGCCGGGGAGAGGGCCACGCTGGAGTCACTGCGGTCCATGTGGATAGACGTGCCCGGGCGCGGCAAGGTGCCCTTCGAGGTGGTGGGCGAGGCGCGCGAGCGCACCGGAATCAGTGTGATCAATCGCTTCAACCGCCAGCGGGTGGTCAACGTGGAAGCGGACGTGGACAAGACCCGGATCGAACCCGGCGTGGTCAACCAGGAGATCGTCACCCGGCTGCTGCCGCAGATACTGGCCCGCCACCCCGGCGTCTCGAGCCGCCTCAGCGGCGAGGCGGAAGACGAGGCGAAGACCACCGACTCCCTCACTCTTGGCGCGATCGTGATCCTGGTCATGATCTACGCCGCGCTGGCGGTACCGCTGCGCAGCTACGGCCAGCCGCTGATTATCATGTCGGTTATTCCCTTCGGTATCACCGGGGCCATCCTCGGACACCTGATCGTCGGCAGCAGCGTCAGTATCCTGTCGGCGGTAGGGATGATCGGCCTGTCCGGTATCGTCATCAACGACAGCCTGGTGCTGGTTGACCATATCAATGAACGCCTGCGGGAAAGTGGGAAGGACTGGCAGCAGGCGGTCATCGAGGGCGGCGTGCGCCGCTTCCGGCCGGTGCTGCTGACCTCGGTGACGACCTTCATGGGCCTGCTGCCGATCCAGCTGGAGGCCTCCATCCAGGCCCAGTTCGTCAAGCCGATGGCGATTTCAATCGCCTTCGGCGTGATGTTCGCGACCTTCGTCACCCTGTTCCTGGTGCCGGTGCTGTATTACGTCGGGCGGGATATCAGGGCGCTGACGGGCAAAACGGTACCGGGCCAGGTCGGGGACAACCCGGTTTCCTAGCCGCCGTAGAGAAACTCGGGGCCATCGATATCGGTGGCCGGAATGTCCTCGCGTTCGATCCAGTAGTCCTGGTTGTGGCGCCATTCGG
>JAOUDU010000757.1 GCA_029859085.1 Gammaproteobacteria bacterium
CTTTAACCAAACCGCCTATCGCAATCGCCGGTTCCTCGACGGCGCCTACCCGTTCGAGCGCAGCAGGCGCGTGGGGCAACCCACCACCCTGATCGATGAACCGCGCATACCGCGCGTGCCCAAGCGCACCGACATGTTCGCCAGGGCCATCTTCGGCGACATGGGCAAACACGTGCAGGATGGTGCCAAAAACGGCAATTATGTCCGCAAGAGCGCCACCAGCTTTGCCGCCCGCAGGCCACTGGGTGCGTTTGTGTTACTGCAGGACGGGCCCGTCGCCCCGGCTGTCAGCCGGCAGGCGCTGGACGCAGAGCGCAACGCCGACAACATCAAGGCCGCCCTGTACTTCCTGGGAGCCGACGCCGTCGGAATTTCCCGCTGCCCGGACTGGGCCTACTACTCCCACGATGCCGTCGGCGAACCCCTGCCGGCGTACCACCCCAACGCCATCTCGGTGATCATCGACCAGGGGCACGAAACGATGGAGGGCGCCTCCGGCGACGACTGGATCGCCTGCTCCCAGTCGATGCGCGCCTACCTGCGCTTCTCCCTGCTGGGCGGGATCATCGGCGACCAGATTCGCAACCTGGGCTACGGTGCGCGTGTTCACACGGTCATGGACGGTGAGGTGCTGCAGCCCCCACTGCTGCTGTTGTCGGGTCTCGGTGAGGTCAGCCGGATCGGCGAGGTTATTCTCAATCCCTACCTGGGACCGCGGCTCAAGTCGGGTGTCATTACCACCGACATGCCGCTGCGGCACGACAGGCCGATCGATTTCGGTCTGCAGAAATTCTGCGAGCAGTGCAACAAGTGCGCCCGGGAGTGTCCCTCGGGGGCCATTACCGCCGGTCCCAAGCGCATGTTCAACGGCTATGAGATCTGGAAGTCCGACAGCCAGAAGTGCACGACCTACCGCATAACCCAGGCTGCGGGAGCGATGTGCGGCCGCTGCATGAAAACCTGCCCCTGGAACCTGGAGGGCCTGTTTGCGGAGGCCCCTTTCCGCTGGCTGGCGACGCATGTGCCGGCAGCGGCCAGACACCTGGCGAGACTGGACGACAGGCTGGGGCATGGCAGCATCAACCCGGTCAAGCAGTGGTGGTGGAACCTGGAAATGGTGGACGAGGGACCTTACCAGCCCTCCGCCCACGGCGCCGCGCAGCGGGAGTTACAGACCGACCTGGACCTGAAATACGAGGAACAGACCCTCGCGGTCTATCCGGCGAACCTCGCGCCACCACCCTACCCCTTCCCCTTCCCGATGGACCGGGAGGCGGGCATCCAGGCCTATGAAAAACTGATCGGGCCGGAGGAGTACCAGCGGCGCCTGGACGCAGGGGAAGTGGAGAACCTTGCACATCAGTACAGTCCGCCGGCGGGAGAGGCACCGGTCTTGCGACTGGAACTCGCCAAGGTCGAGGTGATGAGCGACGACGTGAGCAAATACGAGTTTCGCTCCCCGGATGGCAGCCCTCTTCCCCCCTTCGAGGCCGGGGCCCACCTGGATGTGGTGGTGGCGCCGGAGTTCTTTCGCCAGTACAGCCTGTGCGGAGACCCCGCCGACAACAGCGTGTACCAGATCGGTGTGTTGCGGGAGGGTCTGGGCCGGGGCGGCTCCCGTCTGCTGCACCAGATCTTCAGCGAGGGGCGCAAGGTGTTCGTCTCCCGCCCGATCAATCATTTCCCCCTGGTCGAATCCGCCCGCAAAACCCTGCTGATGGGCGGCGGTATCGGGATTACGCCGCTGCTGGCGATGGCTCACCGCCTGCACGCCATCGGCGCCGAATTCGAACTGCACTACTCCTGCAGGTCCCGCGACGGCGCGGGCTTCCTGGCGGATCTCGAAGCCGTAGCGTGGAAGCATCGCGTCAGCCTGCATGTTTCCTCGGAAGGCTCCCGCGCCGACCTGGAAGCTGTTCTTGCCGGATATAAAGACGGGCACCACTGCTACACCTGCGGGCCCGATCGCTATATGGCATCGGTCATCGCTGTGGCGCAGAAGCTGGGATGGCCTGAGGAAGCCGTGCACTATGAGTA
>JAOUDU010000758.1 GCA_029859085.1 Gammaproteobacteria bacterium
GCAGCAGGTTGAGATTGGTGGCAGCGTAGAGGCTGTCGCCTTCCTCCAGCAGCTTCTCGCGGATCATCAGGGTCTCGATATATTCATGGCCCTCTTCCGTAAGCTCCACCTGGCGTTGCTTTTCATCAACCGTGAAGTGGCCCGGCTGCTCCTCGGAGTCGGGCTTGAGCAGCGGAACCATGCGGTTGATACGCTTGTACAGCTCCGAGCTGTCCTCGGATGCACCGGAAATGATCAGCGGGGTGCGGGCCTCGTCGATCAGGATCGAATCGACCTCGTCCACGATCGCGAAACTGAGTGAACCCTGCAGCTGGTCCTCCATTGCGAACGCCATATTGTCCCGCAGGTAATCAAAGCCGAACTCATTGTTGGTGCCGTAGACAATATCGGACTTATAGGCGGCGCGTTTTTCTTCCTGCATCTGGCCCGAGCGGATCACGCCCACCGAAACGCCCAGGAATTCATACAGGGGCTTCATCCAGTTCGCGTCCCGGCTGGCGAGATAATCGTTCACCGTTATCAAGTGAACCGGGTTACCGGTGAGCGCGTTGAGGTAGGCGGGCAGGGTGGCCACCAGGGTCTTGCCCTCGCCGGTGCGCATCTCGGCGATCTTGCCCTCGTGGAGGGCCATACCGCCGATGAGCTGGACGTCGAAGTGGCGCATTCCCAGCACCCGTTCGCCCGCTTCCCGGGCGACCGCGAAGGCCTCTGGCAGTATCTTGTCGAGGCTCTCACCAGCGGCAATCCTCTGCCTGAACTCCCCGGTCCTGGCCGCGAGCCGGGTATCGTCGAGGGCCTTCATATCAGCGGCCAGGGCGTTAATCTGCTTAACCACCTTGCCCATGCGCTTCAGCTCCCGGTCATTGCGGGTGCCAAAAAGTTTCTTCAGGCTGTTGCTAATCATCGTAATTCACTTATTTACACAGGGAAGTTCGCCGGGACAGCTGCCGCGACGCTTGGGCGGGACGGGTAATGCGAAATCTAGCGGCGGGTGCGGTGGACGTAGCTCGAAGGGTCGACGGAGCGGCCGTGCTTGTAGACCTCGTAATGGACATGGGCACCGGTCGAGCGCCCGGTGGAGCCTATCAGGGCGATGGGCTCACCCTTGCGCACCAGGTCCCCGGGGGCAACCAGGTTCCGCTGGTTGTGCGCGTAACGGGTAACGAAGCCATCACCGTGGGAAATTTCAACCATATTGCCGTAACCCGACTCCCGGCCGGTCCAGGTCACGACCCCGGCGGCCACCGCCAGTACGTTCGAGCCCGCCTTGCCGGCGAAGTCGATGCCATTGTGCATGGTCCTGCGGCCGGTAAAGGGGTCTTTGCGCGCACCGTACCCGGAGGAAATCCAGCCCTTGGCGACGGGCTGGCCGGACAGCCAGGTCTCGTCTTCGATTCTGCGGTTGCGAAAAAGTGATTCCAGTATGCCCAGCTGCTGTTCCCGGTTTTCCAGGCGCGACTCGAAACTGTCGACCTCACCGGCCAGCTCCATCGAGCTGAAGTCGACGTTGTACTCGCCGGCCAGCGGACCGCCCACGGCGGGCTCCTGGCTGAAATCAAACTCCCCGTCGCCGAGCTCGGCCATCGCGGTGAGGTGTTCCCCGAGGGCGTCCAGTCGCGTCATCCGCGCCTGCAATTCCGCCAGGTTGATGGTCAGCGCCTGCAACTTCAGCTGGGCCTCGTCCTGCAGCGCCTGCAGCCCGCTCGACTGCTGGTCCAGTCCCTCCTGGATGGTATCCAGGGTCGCCCCGCGCAATGCGCTGCCCTCACTTCCCTGCCCGGCCAGGTAGCCGACGGCCAGCATACTGAGTGGGAAACCCAGGCAGCAAAAGGAAAGGATGGCACGGGACCAGCGCCCTAACTCGATCGAACGGGAGCCCCCGTGCTTACCGCTAATGAGAATGACTTTCATTTTATAGTGGCGAGCAGCAGTTCGGCTGGCGACTATGCCACAATTACCGTTAAAAATCCACGAACTGAAAGTCCGGAAACCCCGGGCGGCAGGTAAGCGGCAGGTAAACCGCTAACCCGCCGGGA
>JAOUDU010000759.1 GCA_029859085.1 Gammaproteobacteria bacterium
CCCGAGGTAGCGGTCGATCAGGGTCTCTTCCGGGTCGATGATGACGGCGGCGGAGGCGTGCTCGCAGGCGATGAAGTAGGACTGGCAGCCGCGCTCGGTGGCAATCTGGTGAAATAGCATTCCGGTTCTCCCGCAGGGTCAGCAGTGACAGCATAGTCTAGTGCGCATCCGGAAACAGCGCATTTGCGTGTGGGGCCAGGCACCGCCGCGGGGAATGCGCCGGCTCAGCGCCTGGAGGCCCGCTCGAACAGCGCGATCGCCTCGCTGTGGCCGGTGTGGGGAAACATGTCCACCGCCGCCGCCCGCGCCAGCCTGAAGCCGGCGTCCCCCAGGATGCGCGTATCCCGGGCCAGTGTGGCGGGGTGGCAGGAGACGTAGACCAGGCGCTTTACCCCGGTACCGCCCAGTACTTCACAGACGGCTTTGGCCCCCGCCCTGGGCGGGTCGATGATGGCGATATCCGCCCGGGGCAGCCCGGGTGAATCCGCCATCAGGTTGAGCGCCCGCGCGCGGATATTGCCGATGCCGTTTCGCGCCGCGTTATCGTCCAGCCGTTTTGCCATGCTGGCATCCCCTTCCAGTGCGTCCACCGACGCGGCCAGGCGCGCCAGTGGCAGGGTGAAATTGCCGATGCCCGAGAACAGGTCGAGCGCCCGCTCATCGCCTTGCGGATGCAACCACTGCAGGGCGCGGGCCACCAGTGCGGCGTTGACCTCCCAGTGGGTCTGGGTGAAGTCCCCCGGCAGGTACGCCATCTCCAGTGCCGGCGATGGCTGTCCGCTTTTATCGGCGGGAACGCCGAGAGCCAGGCACAGCTCGCCCTCGGTGTACAACTCCTGCCAGTCCGCCAAATCGTCCCCCGCCTCGTCCCACGGGTCATCGCGCCGGGGCTTCCTCGACGCGGCCAGCCGTACCCGCAGCGCGATTACCGGGGCGACCAGTACTGCCGCCCGCAGTGCGGCCAGGGCCCTGTCGCCGGGATTGGCGGCGAAATAACAGCACAGCCCGACCTGTTCCCTGCTGTCGCTGTCGATCTCGATTTCACGCAACCCCTGCAACCCGGGTGCGGCGGCCAGCATCGCCGGCAGGGACCGCAGCAAGGCATTGACCGGGCTGTTTGCCACCAGGCAGTGGCTGACCGCGACCGCCTCGCGGGAGCCGCCCCTGCGCATGCCCAGCCAGTAGGATTGGTCCGGGTTGCGCTGCACCATCACCCGCAGCCGGTGGCGGTAGCCCGCCGGGGCGCCGGTGATCGGGTCATCCAGCACCAGGCCTGGCGCCATCGGCTGCAGCATCGCCAGCAGGTTCGCCTGTTTGTGCTGCTGCTGCGCCGCCAGCGACCAGTGCTGCAGGGTGCAGCCGCCGCAATCTGCGTAGACCGGGCATCCGGGCTCGATCCGCTCCGGAGCCGCAGCGGTCCCGGCGACCAGCTCCAGCATCGCGGCCTCGTCATAGTCGCGCTTTACCGCGGTGCACTGTACCCGCACCCGTTCGCCGGGCAGGGCGCCACTGACGAAGACGACCTTGCCCTGGCGGCTGGCGATGCCGCGACCCTCGCCGCTCATGCGGTCTATCAGCAACTCGTCCTTGCCCCACAGGCGCGGTTGCGGCGGGCGTCGCGCAGGTTTTTGGAAGCGTTTGCGCGGTTGCGGCGATCTGGCCACTGGGCGGTTTCCTGGGAAGGGGTTCGGGAAGCCCACTATAAACCACCCCGGGACCAGGCCCTAACTGCCGGCAGTTGCTGCCGGCCGCCTCAGAACGTGCCGCTGAAGGCCAGGCCGATATAGCGGGGGCTGGCCCGCCGCGCCACTTCGCCGGCACCGACATCCTGCTTGAAGATCAGCACGTTTTCGTCAAACACGTTGCGCGCGATCAGGTCGATTTGCCAGCGAGCCCCCGGCTCGAAATAACTGAGTTGCGCGGTGCTGCGAAAAAATGCGTCCTGCTTATCCTGCGGGCTGTTCTGCGCGGTGAAATACAGCTCGCCCTGGTAGTCGGTGCGCCACATCAGGCACAGCCGGCCCCAGTCGTAA
>JAOUDU010000760.1 GCA_029859085.1 Gammaproteobacteria bacterium
GTCTGAGCCCCTGCGGAAAACCTCCGGGCCGAGCAGCGTGTGGATCATGCGGACCACCTCCGCCCCCTTTTCGTAGACTGTCAGGGTGTAGAAGTTGTTGATCTCGATCACCGCCTCCGGTCGCACCGGATGGGCCATCGGTCCGGCGTCCTCGGCGAACTGGGCAGTGCGCAGCACGGCCACGTCTTCCACCCGTTTCACGGTGGCGGAGCCCATGTCCGCGGAGAAGGCCGCGTCGCGAAACACCGTGAAACCCTCCTTCAGGCTGAGCTGGAACCAGTCCCGGCAAGTCACGCGATTGCCGCTCCAGTTGTGGAAGTACTCGTGGGCGACAATCGACTCCACCGTCTGGAAATTCCGGTCCGTAGAGGTATCGGGGCTGCACAGCACACAGGAGCTGTTGAAAATATTCAGGCTCTTGTTCTCCATCGCCCCCATGTTGAAATCGTCGACGGCGACGATATTGAAAATGTCCAGGTCGTACTCACGGCCATACACCTCTTCATCCCAGCGCATCGCGTGCTTGAGTGAACGCATCGCGTGTTCACATTTGCCCAGGTCCTTTTCCTCAACGTAGATGCGCAGGCAGACATCGCGGCCACCGCAGGTGCGGAAGCTGTCCTGGATGCTGTGCAGGTCACCCGCCACCAGCGCAAACAGGTAGGCCGGCTTGGGAAACGGATCCTCCCAACGGGCCCGGTGGCGACCACCCGGCAGGTCTTCCGTAGCCGCGAGGTTGCCGTTGCTGAGCAATACCGGGTAGCGCGACCTGTCAGCATCGATGGTAACGGTGAAAACCGACATGACATCGGGCCGGTCGGGATAGTAGGTTATCTTGCGAAAGCCATGGGCCTCGCACTGGGTGCAGAACATGGAGTGGGACTTGTAAAGGCCATCCAGCGCGGTGTTGTCCTGGGGGCGGATCCGGGTCCTGCATTCGAGCAGGAAGCTTGCGGGCACGGCGCTGATTTCCAGGCCGCCTTCCCCCGGGCCCGCCCCCAGGGTATAGCGCTCCGCCGCCAGCTCCTCCCCGTCCAGGCGGATGCCCAGCAACTCCAGCCCCGTGCCATCCAGGTGCAGGGGCGTTGTCGCGGGCACGCCCTGGTTGCGCCGCAACTGCAGGCGCGCGGTCACGAGGGTGTGGTCCTCCCCCAGCTCGAAGTGCAGGTCGGTCCGCGCCACCAGGTAGGCCGGGGGCCGGTAGTCCTTCAGGTATATCGCTGCCGGTTTGGCGTCTCGCATTGTCGGTCCTGTTCTGTGTCGCGGCGAAACTCAATCCCTGGTCAGGGATAATTCGTAACCGCCGTATTTGCGCATGTTGATAACACCGGCATCGAAGATCAGGTACTGGCCCTTGATGCCGAGCAGGGTGCCGCCCGCGTGCGGCGTCTTGTCGAGATTGAACGAGGTGACCCTGGCCGGGTATTCCAGCACCGGGTAATTTATAAGGGTCTGTTGCTGGCCCTCGAGTACGGTAATCGCCTGCAAGCCGAACTGGTCCTGCAAATCACTTATTTCGCCGGCGCACTCGGCCAGCAGACTGACCCTGGCCTGTTCCAGGTCACAGAGACCCGCATCCCCCTTGAGCATGGCCTGCCAGTTGGTTTTGTCGGCAATATGGTTCTTGAAAACGGTCTCGACCAGGCCCGAATGCAGCCGCGTATCCACCCGGAAAATCGGCTGGGCCTGGGTGGCGCCCTGGTCCATCCAGCGGGTGGGAACCTGGCTGCCGCGGGTAATACCCACCTTCAGGCCCGAGGTATTGGCCAGGTAGACGATGTGGTCAATCATGCAGTGCTGTTCGCCCCACTCGGGCTCGCGACAGGTACCGGCCGCATAGTGGCATTTCTCCGGGCTGACGATGCAGCTGTCGCACTGGGCCAACCGCCTGAAACAGGGGTAACAGTAGCCCTGGTTGAAGCTCTTCGCGGTCTTGCGGCCGCAGTGTATGCAGTTGATCGCCCCGCTGAATTCCAGCCCGAGTTTCTGCCCCAGGTACTGGTTGAGCGCGATCTCGTGCTCACCCAGCAGC
>JAOUDU010000761.1 GCA_029859085.1 Gammaproteobacteria bacterium
ATTGCCAAACAGGCTAGCGTCGAAACTTTCGGCGGTATGCAGATGCAATTCGCCCCAGTACAGGTTCATATCCGGGTTGGGTGCCGCCTGGTAAACCGCGGCCTGTGGGTCTGGCAGGGTCAGCCTACTGTCGTCCTGCAAGGCATAATCGCGAGCCGCGGTTTCCGGCCCGTTTCTGTCTGCGGATTGTTGCAGGGGCAGCAGGAACTTTATCCAGATAAAGCCGATGCCAACAAGCAGCAGCACAACAATGCCCAAACCGATTTTTTTAAGCATGGTTTGCACCACCGTGATACGCGATCAAATTATTGTCCGAATGTCATGACTATACTGCGGTAAAAACTTTCCAAAGGAATCATATTCGGCCACCTCTGCGCTTTCTACTTATGGATCACTAGTGGGAGTTAACACCACCACAGGCAGGAGCCGCTCTGTACGAGTTTGATATTCAGCCCACGCCGGCAGGATGCCTGTACCGATTTGCCACAGTCGGTCTCGCTCTTCACCTTCTGCCAGGCGGGCCGTCGCGGAGAACTTGTTGCGCCCCACGCGGACGGTTGCTCGCGGATCCTCCTGGAGATTCTTCCACCATTGGGGATCACGCCGCGCGGCCCCGTCAGAGCCGACGACGACGTAGCTATCGCCATCCTCGAAATAGACCAAGGGTGTGGTGCGAACCAGTCCCGACTTGCGGCCGGTGACAGATAACAGCAACTTGGGCAGCCCCGGGGCCATGGGACCTATCCATTGCCCTATACGCCCGTCGCTGGCTTCATAGAGTTGGGCGTGGGCCTTGAAAACCGCTTTAAGTAACCGTGCCCGGAGGTGCCGATAACGAGAGGCCATTACATCTACCAGAATTTTTCCGATGTGCGTGACTTTAATGCCGGGGAGTGAGCGAGAATAAATCATATTCGGCCAAATTTGCCGTTTACCAATCCCGTCCCTGGCAGGAAGCGCTCTTGCTGAACCGTGCCGAGGGTATCTTCCCTGATTACACCGTCGGCAAGGATGGCGTGGCCTTTAACTTCCGGCGAACCAAATTGAGATCGTGTGCACTAGCAAGGGACGGCAGGTGTCGAAGGGCAAAAAGGTTGCCGCCACCAGGTCAAATTCCCAGGTGCCCGGACCCGACATATGACCGGTAGCATTGGTGATGTTGGGGACGTGCGTAAAGCGTAGAGTATATGCGGTGGAAGACGGTCAAATACGGGTTAATTTGAGGGCGGGCCGTATTCAAGTAATTGATTTATAAGGGGTTAAATTTCCACTATCGTGGCTACGAACCAGGCGGTCGCACGTTCGAATCGTGCCAGGCGCGCCATATTCGTAAGGGTCTGCAGCTTACAGCCACTAACCTTCCCACGCATTTCCGACAGTTTTCCGACACTTTCCTCCTTTTGCCGCTTTATCACTGTCAGGGTGGGCGATTGCGCGCGCCCACGATCGGTCACCTTCTCCGCGGCATCCATCAGTTCGCTGAGTTCGGCTGCCGAGTAATGGGTGGTGATATCACCACTGGCATGCCCCAGCAGCGCCTTGCGGGTTTCCAGTGGAACCCCCGCGCCTCGCAGCCTTCGGCCAAACGTATGGCGCAAATTGTGAACGCCTTTGAGTATGGTGCTGTCCGTCGGTAACCCGGCCTTCGTCCAGGCCCTGATCCACGCGCTGGTCCGCAATTTCCCGACTGGGTTGCCCCGGTAGGTAAACACGAAGTCCTCGTGGATCCCTCGCCGTGAACCGACTACTGCCTTCGCAACCGTATTGAGTACCACGACCCTTTCGGTACTGGTCTTGGTAATCGACTCGGGCAGGACAAACGCAGATGTACCTGAATCGTCCAGCCTTACCTCCCATGCCCAGCGCAGCTGGCAGACCTCCTGCTCGCGACATCCCGTATTGACCGCAAACATCGCGGCATCCGCCAGGTGGCGGGGGAGCCTTGAAAAAAGCCTGTCCTGTTCTTCCCACGACAAGGGGTACGGTCGTTTCTGGCACCCCTTGAGTGATAGCCGGCTGAGTCTGGGCGGC
>JAOUDU010000763.1 GCA_029859085.1 Gammaproteobacteria bacterium
GGACAGGGTGGAGGCGGACCCCGGATCACTGGTCACTGTGCTGGATGTGTCTCTGGACAAGAACCGCGCGGGCCTGGAGCGAGCGCTGGCATCGGGCGCGGAGGTTTTTTACTGCGATCACCACTTCGCCGGTGACATCCCCCGGAGTGACCGGCTGCATGCGGTGATCAATACCGCACCGGATGTCTGCACCAGCATCCTGGTTAACGAACACCTCAAGGGCGCCTTTCGGGAGTGGGCGGTGGTGGGAGCTTTCGGGGACAATCTGCAGGACAGCGCCAGGCGCATCGCCCGGCCCCTGGCGCTGGACGAGGCCCGGCTGCAGCAACTGGAAAACCTCGGCATTTATATCAATTACAACGGTTACGGCTCGAAGCTGGCCGACCTGCACTTCGAGCCGGCCGAGCTGTTCCTGCGGATGGGTCCCTATGCGAGCCCGTTCGATTTCATGCAGGACGGGCGCGCGCATTTTGGCAAGCTGGAGCAGGGCTACAAGCAGGACATGGCCACCGCCGAATCGCTGGCGCCGGAATACAGGGACGCCGCCGTGGCGGTGTTCATGATGCCGGACGAACCCTGGGCGCGCCGTGTCAGCGGTGTTTACAGCAACGACCTCGCCAACAATGATCCCGATCGCGCTCACGCGGTACTCACCACCAAGGCCAACGGTTGTTACCTGGTCTCGGTGCGGGCGCCGCTGAACAACAAGACCGGTGCCGACGAGCTCTGCATGAAATTTCCCACCGGCGGCGGACGCAAGGCCGCTGCCGGTGTCAACGACCTGCCCGGCGAGATGTTGCGGGAATTTATCGATACCTTCGCGGCCTTCTACGCCCGCGCCTGATCGGCCACCGGCTGGGTAGCCGGGAGCAGCGGTAAGGGTCAGGTCAGGACCTGGCCCCCGCTGTTTCAGTCGTCCTTCTCATCCACGTCGAACTGCCCGGACATGCGCCGCCTGATATGCGACCAGGACATGCCCGCGGCGAGGATCAGCGAGAGAATAACCAGCACTACCCAGGCGATAGTGCTCTGCGAGTCCAGGCTTAGCCAGCCCTGGTCAACCAATAGCCATACCACGCAGCCGAAGAGGGCGGCGCCCAGGGTAATACCCAGCCAGCCCATGGACATGAACGTGGCGCGGATAAACATGATCCAGCCGATCAGCAGGATAATGCCCACGATCGCCACGATCGGGCCGAAGGTCGTGCTCGGGGACATCGCCCAGTTGTAGTAGCACCACTGGGTGGGGTTGTACGTTCCCAGTACCAGCGCCAGTGAAAATACCCAGCGTCCGAGGAAACTGCCTGCGTTGAACTCTGTGGCCATCTACGGGGCTCCTTTTTTGTTATTTGTCGCGCCAGAGAGGCGCTGCACCGCTGCTAACGTTACCCTGCCGATCAGGCCGCGCGCAAGCCGTTGACGATGGTCGTCAGCTCCGCCTCGGACATGTAACGCGGCACCGGGTAGAGTGAACCGGCCTCCGCGATCGCCTCGTCGACGATGCCGGGGATGTCACCCGCCTTGAGGTCCTTCGGTTGCAACGGCAGTTTCATGGCCGTGCGCAGATCGACAATGGCCTGGATAAACTTGCCCGCCAGCACCGCCTGGCCGTCGCCGGATTCGCCGATGCCCGCCACCCCGGCGAGGTCGGCCAGACGCTGGTGCACGCAATCGCCATAGGCCGCCAGCACTTCCGGCAGGACCATCGCGTTGGCGTTGCCGTGGGGTGTGCCACAGACACGGCCCAGCTGGTGGGCTATTCCATGGACATAACCGACAGAGGTTTTGGTGAAGGCCGCCCCGGCATAGAACGACGCGAGTGCCATGCCGTCGCGCGCCTCCATGTCGTCGCCTTTATCGAACGCCCGCTGCAGGTACTTGAAAATAAGCCGCACCGCCGCTGTCGCGTGTTCCTCGGTGGAGGCGGAAGACGCCTTGGACAGGTAGGATTCCACCGCGTGGGTGAGTGCGTCCATGCCGGTTGCCGCGGTGATGCCGGGGGGCATTCCCTTCATGATCTCCGCGTCC
>JAOUDU010000762.1 GCA_029859085.1 Gammaproteobacteria bacterium
CCGGCGCAAGCAGCCGGAGTTGCTGGCGGCGCCGCCCCTGTCGGCTTTTGGCAGCCAGCTCAAGAGCAGCGGCAAGCGCGAAATATCGACCACGATGGCCTTCGTGCGCATGCTTTCCACCCTGGTGAAAGACAAGGCCATCGGCGAGCGGGTGGTTCCCATCGTGCCGGACGAGGCGCGCACCTTCGGTATGGAGGGCATGTTCCGGCAGCTGGGCATCTACTCTTCGGTGGGGCAGCGCTACACGCCTCACGATTCCGGCCAGATCATGTTCTACAAGGAGGATGAGAAGGGGCAGATCCTCGAGGAGGGCATCAACGAGGCGGGGGCGTTTTCCGCCTGGCTTGCAGCGGCCACCTCCTACAGCACCAGCGCCTACCCGATGGTGCCGTTCTACATTTTTTATTCCATGTTCGGCTTCCAGCGTATCGGCGACCTGGCCTGGGCGGCCGGGGACAGCCAGGCCCGCGGCTTCCTGATAGGCGCCACGGCCGGGCGCACCACCCTCAACGGCGAGGGCCTGCAGCACCAGGACGGCCACAGCCACCTGCTGGCGGGCACCATTCCCAATTGCGTCAGTTACGACCCGGCCTACGCCTACGAACTGGCGGTTATCGTGCAGGACGGCATGCGCCGCATGTACCAGGAGGGAGAGAACCGGTTCTACTACATCACCACGATGAACGAAAACTACGTGCAACCGGATATGCCCGAAGGCGTCGAGGACGGCATCATCCGGGGCATGTACCCGCTGCGACTCGCGGACGCGTCAGGCCTGCGGGTGCAGCTGATGGGTGCGGGCGCGATCCTGCGCGAAGTGGAGGCCGCTGCGGTTATTCTCGAGCGGGACTACGCGGTTGCGGCGGACGTGTGGAGCCTGACCAGCGTCAACCAGTTGCAGCGGGAGGGCAAGGCCGCGGTGCGCTGGAATATGTTGCACCCCCAGGAGGAGCCCAGGCTGCCCTACCTCACCCGCCAGTTGCAGGGCCGGGCAGGCCCTGTCGTGGTGGCTACCGACTATGTGAAGGCCTATACGGACCAGCTGCGGGAATTTGTGCCCGGCCGCTATGTGGTGCTCGGTACCGACGGTTACGGTCGCTCCGATACCCGCGGCAAGCTGCGCCAGTTCTTCGAGGTGAGCCGGGAGTATATTGTGCTGGCCGCCCTGAAGGCCCTGGCCGACGAGGGCCAGATAGAGGCTGCACGGGTGGCGGAGGCGATGCGCTCACTGGCTATTCCGGCGGACAAGAAGGACCCCCTTACAAGTTGAAGGGTTAGGAAAATAATATGTCGAAACAACAGGTTACAGTTCCGGACATCGGTGGTGCCGAAGCCGCCGAGGTGATCGAAGTGCTGGTGGCCGTGGGTGACGAGGTGGCGGTGGACCAGGGGCTCATCGTGCTGGAGTCCGACAAGGCATCCATGGAAATCCCCTCCACCCTGGCCGGCACCGTGGTTGAGCTGCTGGTGGCCGAGGGCCAGCAGCTGGCCGAGGGCGCGCCGGTGGCCATCATCGAGGTGAGCGGCGAGACACTGGCAGAACCGGCGCAAGAGCCTGTGACAAAAACAGGGCAGGCCGCTGCCGCGGAAGAAGTACCCGCCGCGCAGCCAGCTGCCCCGGTGGACGAGCCCGCGCCAGCGCCAACTCCCGGCGCCGTCGCCGTGGTGGAGCCTGCTCCCGCAGCTGCCGCGGCCGCGCCCCGGCCAGCGACGACAGGCGAACGCGCGGGGGTGTATGCCGGCCCCGCCGTGCGCAAGCTGGCCAGGGAATTCGGGGTGACGCTGCAGCAGGTGTCCGGCACCGGGCCCCGGGGCCGCGTCCTCAAGGAAGACTTGCAGCAGTTCGTGCAGAAAGCGCTCAGCGAAAACCCCGCCGCCGTCGCCGGGGCCGGCATTCCCGCGATCCCTGAAATCGATTTTGCCAGGTTCGGCCCGGTGGAGATCACCCAGCGCAGCAAGCTGGACAAGCTCACCGCCGGGAACATGCAGCGCAGCTGGCTCAATGTGCCCCATGTCACCCAGTTTGAC
>JAOUDU010000091.1 GCA_029859085.1 Gammaproteobacteria bacterium
TTCGAACTCGCCGAATTCGGTGGGAACCAGCTTGCTGTTGCGCAATTCCACCGACTGCTCATGCAGGGCCCGGTACTGGATCAGGTCGGCGATGGTGCCCATGCGCAACCCGTGTTTCTGCGCGAACACCTCCAGCTGGGGGCGGCGCGCCATGGTGCCGTCCTCATTCATGATTTCCACGATCAGCGCCGCCGGTTCGAAGCCCGCCATGCGGGCCAGGTCCACCCCCGCCTCGGTGTGCCCGGCGCGGCGCAATACGCCACCGGGTTTCGCCACCAGCGGGAATATATGCCCGGGCTGGACGATGTCCCCGGGGCCGGCATCGGCCGCCACGGCCCTTTGCACCGTATGGGCCCGCTGCACCGAGCTGATGCCCGGTCCCTTGCGCTCGGCGGCATCGATGGAGACAGTGAAATTGGTCTCGTGCTGGGAGCGGTTGTCGCGCACCATCAGCGGCAGTTGCAGGCGCCGGGCGCGCTCGTCCGTGATCGGCATGCAGATCAGGCCGCAGGCCTCGGTGGAGAAGAAGGTGATGATCTCCGGTGTCACCGCCTCGGCGGCGATGATCAGGTCGCCTTCGTTCTCACGGTCCTCGTCATCCATCAGGATGACCATTTTGCCATCGCGGATATCGTCCAGGATGTCGGGGACACTACTCAGGGCCATGCGGGCTGCCTCGGCTGGGGGAGGGCGGGGCGGGGCGCTGGCCCCGCCGCCGGGCTAGATTAACTCGATGGCGACGGCTGTCGCTTCGCCGCCACCGATGCACAGCGCGGCCACGCCGCGCTTCTTGCCGTATTTTTTCAGGGCGTACATCAGCGTGACGATAATGCGCGAGCCGGTGGAGCCGATGGGGTGACCCTGGGCGCAGGCGCCGCCGTGGACATTGACCTTCTTGTGGTCCAGGCCGAGATCCCTGATCGCGAGCATGGTGACCATCGCAAAGGCCTCGTTGATCTCGAACAGGTCGACATTCTTCGCCTTCCATCCGGTCTTTTCAAACAGCTTCTGGATCGCACCGATCGGGGCCGTGGTGAACTCGGAAGGCTCCTGGCTGTGGCGGCTGTGGGCGACAATGCGCGCCATCGGTTTGATGCCCCGGGCCCGGGCTTCTTCCTCGTCCATCAGCACCAGGGCGCTGGCGCCGTCGGAGATGGAACTGGAATTGGCGGCGGTGATGGTGCCGTCCTTGCTGAAGGCCGGGCGCAAACCGGGGATCTTCTCGATGGCTGCCTTGTGGGGCTGCTCATCGTCGGTCACCACGGTCGCTCCCTTGCGGCTGGTGACGGTCACCGGCGCGATCTCCGCGGTGAGGGCACCGGTGTCGATGGCTTTTTTGGCCCGGGTAAGGGACTCGATGGCAAAGGCGTCCATCTCTTCACGGGTAATCCCGCGGGCATCGGTGGTCTCCTGGGCGAAGCTGCCCATGGCGCGGCCGGTGTAGGCGTCTTCCAGGCCGTCGGTAAACATGTGGTCATAGGCGGATTTGTGGCCGCTGCCCATGCCGCCGCGGGCCCCCATCAACAGGTGGGGGGCATTGCTCATGCTTTCCATGCCGCCGGCAATCACCACCTTGTTGGTGCCGGCAACGATGCTGTCATAGCCGAATATTGCCGCCTGCATCCCGCTGCCGCAGGCCTTGTTGACAGTCACCGCCCCGGCGGACTTCGGGATGCCGGCGCCGATGGCGGCCTGGCGGGCCGGGCACTGCTTGAGGCCCGCGGGAAGGACACAGCCCATGAATACTTCGTCCACGTCAGCCGGGTCGATGCCGCTGCGGGAAATGGCGGCGGCGACGGCAGTGCTGGCGAGTGCGGGGGCGGCGACGGCCGAGAGGTTTCCGAGCAGGCCGCCCATGGGAGTGCGGGCGCCACCGACAATGACAACGGAGTTATTGCTCATGGTTTGCTTCCATTCTGGTTCGTTTGCGGGATGCCCTGGACTGTGTGCTGTAGGGCCGGATTAAAAACAGGGCGGACATTTAGCCACATGCCCTGTTTTTACTCAAGGACCGGGGGTAGCTCGCGGGTTTACCCCGGAGCGGCCGCGGCGCGGGGCGGGGCCGGGTCGAACAGTTTGCCCCGCACCGCCTCGCGGTAGCGCAACGGGCTCACCCCGCAGTGGCGCCGGAACAACTGGGAGAAATAGCTGGCATCCTGCAGGCCCAGCCGCCAGGCGATCTCGGCGATACCGAGGTTGCTGTGCCTCAGCAATTCCTTCGCATGGTTGATACGCACACCCTGCAGGTAGGCCTGGGGGCTCAGGCCGGTAGCCTGGCGGAAACGCCGGTTGAGCGTGCGCGGGCTCAGTTTGAGGCGACGGGCGAGTTGCGCCATGGTGACGGCCTGGCCCAGGTGATCCTGCAGCCACTGCTGGGCCTCGATCACGGTCTCGTCGTGGTGGGAGCTGTCAGCCACGTCCTGGTAGGCCGCGGCCCGGAAACTGCGGCGGATTTCCGGTGAAAACTGGTTTTCAACCGCCCTCGCGATGCGGCTGCCGAACCACTCCTCGGTGATGTGCACCATCAGGTCGGCGATTGAGTTGACACTGCCGACGCAGTAGATATTGCCGCTCTGGGTGACCAGGTGGCGGGTTTTGAGCTGGACCCCGGGGTAGCGACGGGCGAACTGGTCGAAATAATTCCAGTGGGTAGTGGCGGGTTGGCCCTCCAGCAGGCCCGCCTCCGCCAGCAGCCAGCTGCCCGTGCCTACGCTGCAGATGCGGGTGCCGGCTGCGGCCAGCTGTTGCAGCAGCGGGAACCAGCCCCGCATCGCGTTGATCGTGGGCAGCGGGTTGCGCCAGATCGCCGGCAGCAGTAACAAATCGAGGGCTGGCAGCTCACCGTAGGAGGTATCCGGCTGCAGGGTCAGGCCGTTGGCGAGGGTCATCGGACCGCTTTGGGGTGCGGCCAGCAGCATTCGCACCTGCGGCCCGGAACGGGTCCTGACACTCGCCATCTGGCTGGCGGCCTGCAGGATTTCCATGGGCAGGGTAACGCTGGTTGCCAGGGCGTGGGGGTAGAGCAGCGCGGCGGCGGTATACACGACCATGCCTCCTCGGGGCTTGTCCTGAACTGGGTGGCCAAAATACCATATTTAGTGTCTTAAATACTATATCCGGCATCGCCATCCAGGCCTACACTGCTGTCAGCTATCAACACCGGACGACACGGGGACAGGGGCAAATGGGCAGGCAGCAGCGGTTACCGGTAATAGTGGGTTTTGGCGGTGTCAGCGGCGCCGGGCGCAGCTCTGGCCACCACGCCTACAGCCGGATGGTGTATTCGGCCCTGCCCGAGGAGCAGCGCCGGCGCACGCTGGCATCGCTGGCGGCCTTGATGGGGCCCTATTCCCTGGCGGCTGGCGCCCCCAGCGAGAAATACATTCTCGACCACACCCTGGTGAGGCGCATCGAGGTGAACCACTTCGATGTCGACGCGGTGAGCTGGAACCAGCGCCTGCCGACCCAGAGCAACGGCCACCCGGTCAGCTTTGACATCGCCCGCAAGCACCTGCCGTCTGTCATCCCCAGGGACTGGGTGGTCACCCCGGCGACCGTTACCCACGTCAACGTGAAAATCGTCGGCCACCAGGACTTCCTGCTGCCTACCTACCGGGAGTTTGAAGTGAAAGCGGCGGGGCAGTTGCCGACCGGTTTTGATCCCGGCACCCTGTACCCGTCCCGCAACCACCCGCGGGGCCTGCAGATGTCGGTCTACGCCGCCTCTGACGCACTGGGCAGCATTGGTCTCGACTGGGAGACGGTGCGCCGGCATGTCTCGATCGACCAGATGAGTGTCTACGCCGGCAGTGCGATGGGCCAGCTCGACAGCGCCGGCACCGGCGGCATGCTCAAGGCGCGCTACCTGGGCCAGCGGGTGACCTCCAAGTTCTGCCCCCTGGGCTTTGCCGAGATGCCGGCGGATTTTGTCAATGCCTATGTGCTGGGCAGTCTCGGTTCGACTGGCGCCAGCCTCGGCGCCTGCGCCTCCTTCCTGTACAACCTGCGCCAGGGCATCGAGGACATCCGCCAGGGCCGCGCCCGGGTGGTTTTTGTCGGCGCGTCGGAAGCTCCTGTCACCCCGGAGATCATGGAAGGCTACGACGCCATGGGCGCCCTGGCGACGGACAAGGGCCTGCGCCAGCTCGACGGGATTACCGATGAACGGGAGCCGGACCACCGCCGGGCCTGCCGTCCCTTCGCCGAGAATTGCGGGTTCACTATCGCCGAGTCCGCCCAGATGGTGGTGCTGTTCGACGACGAGCTGGCGCTGCAACTGGGGGCCACGGTGCTGGGTGCCGCCACCGATGTATTCGTCAATGCCGACGGTTACAAGAAATCGATCTCGGGGCCAGGGGTAGGCAATTACATCACCATGGCCAAGGCGGTTGCCGCCGCCAGGGCCGTGGTGGGTGAGAAGTCCCTTCGCGACGGCGGCCTGGTGCTCGCCCACGGCACCGGGACCCCGCAGAACCGCACCAGCGAATCCGCAATCCTCAGCCAGACCGCCGCCGCCTTCGGTATCGACGCTTGGCCGGTGGTCGCGGTGAAGAGCTACCTGGGTCACTCCATCGGCGCTGCCGCCGGCGACCAGCTGGCCGCGGTGCTCGGCATCTGGCAGCTCGGCATCCTGCCCGGCATCACCACCATCGACGCGATTGCGGCGGATGTCAGTCAGGAACACCTGGCCTTCAGCCCGCAGCATCGCGAGGTGGACCCTGCGCGGCAGCAGTACGCCATCATCAATTCGAAGGGCTTCGGTGGTAACAACGCCTCCGCCACCCTCCTCAGCCCGGGTCTCACCAGCCAGATGCTGCAGCGGCGCTATTCAAAAGCGCAGTGGCAGTCCTGGCAGGGCGCCAATGAGGCGGTGCGGGAGCGGCAGCAGGCTTACGACGAGGGCATGATCGCCGGCACCATCAACCCGGTGTACAAGTTTGACCACGGGGTGCTGGGGGATGCCGATGTGGTAGTGGCCTCCGACCGGATTACAGTCGGCGGCAACGCGGTGGAACTGGGGCTGGTGTCGCCCTACACGGACATGCTACCCGGCGCGGACTGAGCGCGGCCCGGAGGATCAGCCCAGCAGCGGCCTCACGGTCTGCAGCACGGCCTTGAAGCATTTGGGACTCCCGGCGACGATATTGCCGGACTCCAGGAAGTTCTCGGAACTGTCGATATCCGCCACCAGCCCGCCAGCCTCGCGCACGAGCAGCGCGCCGGCGGCCATATCCCAGGACGCCAGGCCTATTTCCCAGAAAGCATCCAGCCGGCCCGCCGCGACATAGGCCAGGTCCAGGGACGCGGCCCCGGCGCGGCGGATGCCCGCGCACTGGCCAGCCAGTATTTCGATGGTTTTGCTGTAGGGCCCGAGCTTGTCGTCACAGTGGTCCTTGAAGGGGATGCCGGTACCGAGCAGGGCGCCCTCGAGGCTGGGGCGCTGGCTCACCCGCATCCGCCGCCCGTTCAGCTGGGCCCCGCGGCCGCGGGATGCGGTAAATTCCTCCCGCCGCACCGGATCGACAATCACCGCGTGTTCCAGCTTGCCCTTGTACAGGCAGGCGATGGATACCGCGTAGTGGGGAATACCTCGCAGGAAGTTGGTGGTGCCGTCCAGCGGGTCGATCACCCAGCGGTAGGGTGCGTCCTCGCTGCCGGTGAGCCCGGTCTCCTCGCCGAGTATGGCGTGCTCGGGGTAGGCCTTGTGCAGGTGATAGATGATTTCCTTCTCGGCGGCCACGTCGACATCGGAGACGAAGTTGTTGATGCCTTTGGCCCTGACTTCGAACCGTTCCAGATCATCGGAGGCGCGCACGATGTTTTCACCGGCCTTGCGGGCGGCGCGTAGCGCTATTGTGATCATCGGTTCCATGGTGTTGTCCTGGCAGGCTTTCGTAAGGCGCGCGATTATAGCAGCATCGTTCGGGCTCTAGTAAGGCTGCTGGTGTTGCATTGTTTGGCCTGTTTTTAAGTATTGAACTTTGCGTCGTGCTTGACTTCGACGCATCGGTTGTCGGGGGTTACCGCCCGGGACACGCCGCAAGTACATCCATGTAGGCTCGGCTGCAGCCACACCCGGGGTAGCACGGAGTTACCAGAAGACCTACTTGCCCCGCGGCGATACTGCTATAATCCCGCGCCCTGAAGCGCCCGTGGGCAAGCATGAACCTCGATAACATCCGCATCGTACTGGTCAACACCACCCACCCGGGCAACATCGGCGGGGTTGCCCGGGCGATGAAGAACATGGGCCTGTCGCGGCTGTACCTGGTCGCCCCGGAAAAATTCCCCGACGAACAGGCCGTGTGGCGCGCGGCCGCGGCCGGCGACCTGCTCGAGCGCGCGGTGATCACCGCCAGCGTCGAGGAGGCGATCGGCGATTGCCAGTTTGTCGTCGGCACCAGCGCCCGCGAGCGCCGGATTCCATGGCCGCTGCTGGACCCGCGGCAGTGCGCGGCGCGCATCGGTGAGAGCTCCGGCAGGGAGCAGGTGGCCATCATGTTCGGGCGCGAGGACCGCGGGCTCACCAATGAAGAGCTGCAGCTGTGCAACCTGCACCTGCATATCCCCACCGCCGATGCCTACAGCTCCCTCAACCTGGCGATGGCGGTACAGATCGTGTGCTACGAGCTGCGGATGCTGCTGGTGGCGGATAAATTACCCGTGAGTGAAGACGAGCAGTGGGATACGCCCTTCTGCACGGTGGCAAACCTGGAGCGCTTCTATGTGCACCTGGAGCAGACCCTCACCGCGATCGAGTTCCTGGATCCGGCGGCGCCGCGGCAGTTGATGGCGCGGCTGCGCCGGCTCTACGGACGGGTGCGGCTGGACGAGATGGAGTTGAATATCCTGCGCGGTATTCTCACCGAGACCCAGAAATGGGTCGAGCTCGGCCGCCGGGGAGAGAAGGCCGAATGAATCCGGCCCTACATATCCTTGCGCCCGACGTAGGGCCGAATTCATTCGGCCGACACTCCTGCATACTGAGCAGCCCCAAATAAAGCGCCACCAGTCCGCCACCCCGGAATTACAGGAACACGCAATGCCCAAGCCCATCTACCTCGACTACCTCGCGACTACCCCGGTCGATCCCCGGGTGGTGGAGAAAATGGTGCAGTGCCTGTCGATGGACGGCATTTTCGGCAATCCCGCCTCCCGCTCGCATATCTACGGCTGGAAAGCCGAGGAGGCGGTCGAGAACGCCCGCCGCCAGGTGGCGGACCTGCTCCGGTGTGACCCCAGGGAAATCGTCTGGACCTCGGGCGCCACCGAGTCCGACAACCTGGCACTGAAGGGAGTCGCCCATTTTCACCGGGAGCGGGGACGTCATATCGTCACCTCCGCTATCGAGCACAGCGCGGTGCTGGACAGTTGCCGCCAGCTCGAGCGGGAGGGCTTCGAGGTGACCTACCTCAAGCCCGGTAGCGACGGCCTGGTGCTGCCGGAGGCGGTGGCGGCGGCGCTGCGCCCGGACACTATCCTGGTCAGCATCATGCACGCCAACAACGAGATCGGTACCCTCAATGACATCGCCGCTATCGGCCGCATGACCCGCGCGGCGGGGGTGCTGTTCCACAGTGACGCCGCCCAGAGCGCAGGCAAGGTGCCGATCGACCTGGGGCAGTGGCATGTTGACCTGATGTCAGTTTCGGCCCACAAGCTCTATGGGCCCAAGGGTATGGGCGCGCTCTTTGTCCGGCGCCAGCCCAGGGTGTCCCTGGAGGCCCAGATGCACGGCGGCGGGCACGAGCGGGGTATGCGTTCGGGGACCCTCGCCACGCACCAGATAGTCGGCATGGGGGAGGCGGCACGCCTGGCCATGGAGTCCATGGCCGAAGAGGGTGAGCGGCTGCTGTCGCTGCGCAGGCGTTTCTGGGAGGGGATCCGTGATCTCGGTGATATCGGCGTCAACGGCCACCCGGACCAGCGCCTGCCGGGGGCAATCAATGTCAGCTGCGGCGGCGTGGAGGGCGAGGCCCTGCTGATGTCCCTGAAGGACCTGGCCATTTCCACCGGCTCCGCCTGCACTTCCGCGAGCCTGGAGCCCTCCCATGTCCTGCGCGCCATCGGCCTGCCCGATGCGCTGGCCCACAGCTCACTGCGCTTCAGTTTCGGCCGCTTCACCAGTGACGCCGACCTCGATCACGCGGTGGCGCAGCTGCGTCACGCGGTGGAAAAGTTGCGGGAATCCGCCGGCCGGTGAGCAAAATCGGCCCCGACCCCGTTCTCGCGTCGCAGTAATAATGCGCAATTTCCGCTGTTCTTTGCCAAGTTGCTGATTTAAAAGCAAAACAATCTTTCCCGCCGCG
>JAOUDU010000764.1 GCA_029859085.1 Gammaproteobacteria bacterium
TTGTTAGTCCTCCAGCCCCAATTTTTTCAACCGATACCGCAGGCTGCGAAAACTGATCCCCAGCAATTTTGCGGTCGCGGTCCGGTTCCAGCGCGTCTCTTCCAGCGCCTTGCTGATAATCTGCTTCTCGATGGATTCGAGGTAGCCCTCGAGGTCGCCGTAGGCCGATTTCACATCCGGTAGCCCGGTGCCGTCGAGTGTCGCGGGGCCGCCGGCGCTCTCATCCGCAGTGGTCCTCGAAACAGGCCTGGAATTGGTGCTGCGCTGCGGTGCGGTGGTGGAGAACTGCAGGTCACCCGCTGTAATCGTCGAGCCATCGGACAGCGCCAGGGCGCGCTCGAGCATGTTTTCCAGCTCCCTGACATTGCCCGGGAACTCATATTCGCAGAGCGCGGTGATGGCCGACTTGTCCAGTTTTGGCTTGTCGTTGCCATCCACCCTGGCAATGCGGTCCAACAGGGCCTCCGCCAGCTCGGGCACGTCCTCGATGCGCTCGCGCAGGCTGGGGACATAGACGTCGATCACATTGATCCGGTAGAACAGGTCGTTGCGAAACCGGCCGGCCTCCACTTCGTTCGCCAGGTTTTTGTGGGTGGCGCTCAACAGGCGCACGTCCGTCGCCAGTTCCGCATTGGCGCCGACCGGGCGTATAGCCTTTTCCTGGATGGCCCGCAGTAACTTGACCTGCATGGCCAGGGGCAGGTCGGCCACTTCGTCCAGGAACAGGGTGCCCCCGGCGGCGGCCTGGAACAGGCCGATCTTGTCCTGGCTGGCGCCGGTAAAGCTGCCCTTGGTATGGCCAAACAGTTCGCTTTCCATCAGTTCCGGTGGAATGGCGCCACAGTTCACCGCGACGAAAGCCCCCGAGGCCCGGGGGCCGTTGTTGTGAATAAGCCGTGCAACCACTTCCTTGCCGCTGCCGGACTCGCCGTGGATATGCACCGGCGCCTGGCTGCGCGCGAGTTTGGTGATCTGGCTGCGCAGCTGCTGTATGGCTGCGCCCGAACCGATCAGGTCATGGTCGACGGCGTCATTTGCCCTGCTCGGGTCGCCCTCCAGTTGCAGCGCGCTGGTGACGAGTTTGCGCAGGGTGTCCAGTTCGATCGGCTTGCTGATGAAGTCGAAGGCGCCGGCTTTCAGGGCCGATATGGCCGCTTCCACGCTCCCGTGGGCGGTGATCATGGCCACGGGTATATGGGGGAAATCGTGCTGGATATATTCCACCAGGCTGATGCCGTTGCCGTCCGGCAGGCGCATATCGGTCAGGCAGAGGCTGGGCTGAACCTCCGCCACACTGGCCCGGGCCTCACCGAGGGTGGCGGCGGTGAAAGTCTCAAGTCCCATCCGGCTGAGGGTGATATCCAGCAGTTCCCGGATATCGGGCTCGTCATCCACGATCAAAACACTTTGCCTGGTCATTGTTGGCCCCGCTATAAAGCGCGCTGGTTCAGGGAAATGCGAAAGCAACTTTCGCCGCGAGAGGTCGGTCGATAATTCAGGTCGGCATTATTGATTTCGCACAACTCCTTGCAGAGGTAGAGGCCCATGCCGCTGCCGGCCTCCACCGTGGTGAAGAAGGGCTCAAACAGCTTGGCCTGGTCCGCAGGCGGCACGCCGCTGCCCGTATCGATGATATCGATCATGCATTGGTGGGCGGTGAAATCCAGGCTGACGAGGATTTTTGCGGTCTCCCTGCCTGTTGCCATGCTGCTGTGGCGCAGGGCATTATCCAGCAGGTTCGCCAGTACCCGTTGCAGGTTTTCGGGGTCGAATTCCACCAGCAATTCGCGGTAATCGCATTCGATGGAGATATCCGCCGGGCGGTTGAGCGCCTTCAGGTATCCGTTCACGAAATCCGCGAGCCAGCTGGACAGCACGATGTACTCGGGCTTGGGTGGTTCCCGCCGGGAGATCTGCATCACGCTTTCCACGATCTGGTTCACGCGGATGCAGTGGTGCTGGATGATATCCGCCATGCGCTGGTCCGTGGCCGAAAGGTCAGGTGACTCCTGCAGCAGCTGTGCC
>JAOUDU010000766.1 GCA_029859085.1 Gammaproteobacteria bacterium
ACAGGTCGAGAAAGTCGTAGGTCTTTTTGACGGTCGCCTCGCTGGGCATGCCATCGGTGAAGTCGAGCTCGCCGAGCAGTTCGGTTTGCACCTTGTCGGGGGTCTGCAGGGACGACGGAACGTCAGCCTTGTATTTCGGACTCTCTGTGGCATGTGCCCCGAAAGGCGACACAAAGAGGGCCGCAGCCAGCGCCAGTGTTATGCGTTTGTAGCGTAATGACATTGAAAAAACTCCTGTTTACACCGTTGCCGGTGGCGTCGAGTGACTCAGTTACTGTGTACTGGGCTATGGTAGTGGCATGCAATTGATAAACTTGTCTAAACGGCTCAATATTTGGAATAACGAGCCATATTATCAATTAATTCTTGCTGGCATTCCTATAATGGCGCGCCGCTGGCCAAGCCAGGTCGTAAACGACACACATCGAGGGGACATCAAATGACCGCGAAACAGCAACGCATCATGTTTTATTCCGCCGCCATTTTTAACTGGTGTGCCTGCCTGGTATTTTTTACCCCGCTGGGCATTGCCGGCGCCCTCAATCTTTCCCACTCCGTTGCCCTGAGCGACGGGCCGTTCGAACAGGTTGCACTGATGGCGATCGCCTTGTTCGGGCTCGGCTACTGGATGGTCGCGCGCAACCCGGACGCCAACCGGGGCATTGTCCTGCTGGGACTGATTGGCAAGCTGGCCGTCGTGGCGATCTTTTTTGGCCACTATTTCCTGGTCGGCGATGTCAATTTCAACCTCGCCGGCCTGACCATCGGCGACATAATTTATTCCGGGTTTTTCTTTCAGTTCCTGAAATCTCCCGCCCGCCAACAGGAGCAACAGATATGACCAGAAAAACTGTGACGGTCTTCGGCGCCACCGGCACGGCGGGTGTCGCCTGCGTCAACGAGCTGATTGCACACGAGGCTTTTGATGTCTGCGTGCTGGCCCGCAAGCCCGGCCAGCAGGAGCGATCTTCCTCCGGCATGACCCGGGGCGAAGCGGCAAAAAAAAGCCAGTACGATGCCTGGGCCAGCAAGGGCGTCACTATAAAAACAGTGGATTCCACCCTGGCCGAGGAGCTCATTCCGGCCCTGGAGGGCACAGATTACCTGGTTTCATGCGTGCCAATCTCCGCGACGGAATCTCAATATCCACTGATTTTCGCCGCCAGGGAAGCGGGGGTGGAACGCTTCGTACCCTCCGAATTCGGCGCCATCTACGAATTCGAGCAGTTCTGGCCAACCGACACCACCCATCGTTTGATGGCACGGCAGAAAGCCTTTATCCGCCGCACCATTGAACTGGCCGGCCTCGACTACACTATCATCCCCGCGGGCGCCTGGCCCGAGTACTACCTGCTGGATCCCGTCATGGTGATGGGTGATGGCGACACCAAAGTGGCCTGGTCGTCCGGCCCCGACGTCGGCCGCATCATTCCGCATGTACTGGCACACCCGGCCTCGCGCAATGCCATCTGCCCGGTCGCCGCCACCGCCTGGTGTTCCTGGAATGAGTTGCTGGAGGAGCGGGAGCGCTTTCTCGGGCGCAAGGTCGAGCGGGTCTACCTGGGTGCGGATGAATGGCGTGCCGCCTATGCGGCGCAGGCACCTGGTGCAATCAAGACACTATTGGCCATCGGGGTTGCGGTAACGGACACCCCCGCCGGCATGTCCCTGTTTGGCAACTGGAACGCGACCTTCCTGCCCGAATTCAAGGGAACGCCGCTCCCCGAGCTGTTCCGGGACCGGATAGAGCCGTTCGTCGCCGCCGTTCGGGCCGAACTCATCGCCACGGGAGAGCTGCCGCCTGATGCCTGATGTCCAGGTCGGCTGCCAACGTGTCGTCGCACCCGTAATTCCATTCCCATTTTCTCGCGTGAAACCCTACCTGCGCGATTTGCCCTGGAGAAAACCATGAAAAAACAGTACTGGCTCGCAACCGCCATGATGATCGGGGCGGCAGGCAACCCGGCCCTCGCGGTGGCGGACACCCTGGCATCGTCCATGGGCATCTACGTCTACCCCGCGAA
>JAOUDU010000765.1 GCA_029859085.1 Gammaproteobacteria bacterium
AGCCGCGTTCCAGGCAGACCATCCAGACCATTCTGAGTGCCGCTGCTCAGGTTTTGATTGAGGAGGGATACAGCAAGGCGACTACCAACAGGATCGCGGAGAGATCGGGGTTCAGCGTGGGTACGCTCTACCAGTATTTTGAAGACAAGGAAGATGTGTACCGGGAACTGATAACATCCGAGCTGGGAAAAGTTGCCGCGGCCGTGCATGAGGCCCGGGTACATCCCAGCCTGCGCGAAACCCTGTTGGAGAATTTATCCGGTATCCTCCAGGTGCTGGGTAATGACCCGTTGCTGGTGCAGGCGCTGGGACAGTTGATTGCCAGTCCGTTCCATGAGATCCGTGCGGCGATCCGGGCAGATACGGTGGCCGGGGTTATCAGGCTGCTGGACGCGCACAGTGATGAAATAGTCGTCGAGGACCTGCAACTGGCCGCCGACACCATCGTCAGCGCCACCGAGGGTTTTGCGATATACGCCAACACCGCCGCCTACCCCCATGGGGAGCTGCTCGAGCATGGCGTGCGCCTGCAACTGGCCTACCTGACCATGCCCTGAGGACCGCGCGATATGGGCCCTGCCGCCTGAATCGCCACTTGCAACACCCTGAAAAAACTGAAAAGCCATCTGGCGGCAGCCGGTATTCGTCCGGCAAGAGGGGGCAGAAATTTATTAATTTCAATAAGATAGCTGCTCCCTCAACGCCAAATTGATTGTGAGTAGTATTCCCCGTGGAGTTCTCCTAAGCTTTTTACGGTACTTTCAAAGGAGCTTACATCATGGCCAACGGTTACCAGTACGAGAACAAACCCCGCAATATTTTTCGTTTCGGCCTGGCCTTGTGGCGGCTTGTGCGCGACCCGGAAAATACCAAGGAGGCCGGCGTTGTGGAACTGACCTTCAACCGCTCACGCTGGGGCAAGAAACTGGCGCGCTGGGACCGGGTCGCGCAGGAGCTGGTGCAGGACTACCCGCAACTCGCCCCGGTTGTTGCTGCCCGCAAACGACTGGCCAGGGTAGACCTGGATGCCCTGATTGCCCTCCCACCCAATACCCTGGGGCACACCCTGGCGAAACTTGAAATGCAGCGGGGCATCGATCCCAACCTGGTCGATCCCTTGCCAGACAACGATGACGGTGAATGGCTGGTGGCCCACCTGTACGAAACCCACGACTTCTGGCATGTGCTCACGGGATTCGCTTTTAACGAAGAGGGTGAATATGGCGTGGCAGGTGTCTACCTGGGACAGCTGCGCAATGCGACTTTCTTCGCGTTTATGCTCTCAATCGTGTTGGCTAAAACCGTCTGGAAGGACGGGGATCAGCTGGGCAAACAATTCCGCGCCCTCGTTGAAGGCTACCAGATTGGCCAGCGCTCCCTTCCCATGGTGGGGCTGGACTGGTCACAGCTATGGCACCGGGACCTGGAAGAGCTGCGCAGGGAGCTGAACATAACCGAGGCCGGCAGAATCGACCAAACCGCCCTCGCCGCTTAAGCCCGGTGTGTGGCTGGCATCGGCCGGCGCACCACGAGTGCGAGCCTGTCGTGCCGGTCAGGCCTGCCGGAAGTGGCGCCGGTACTCCCGCGGGCTCTGCCCCACCAGGCGGGCAAACGCGTGGTTGAATCCGCTGACCTCGCTGTAGCCCAGCTGCATCGCCACCTGGCTGATTTTAAGGTCGGTATCCACCAGTGCCTGTTTTGCCAGTTCACCCACCACGGCATCCCGCAGGCCGCGAAAAGTCAGCTTCCTCTCCGCCAGCCGCCGTTTGAAGGTGCTGAGGGACATGCCCATCTGCCGGGCAATGAGTCCCGCATTGGGTGGGCCGGATTCGATATCCTTCATGATCAGCAGTCGCACGTGCGACTCGATACTCTCCGTCGCCGCGAAGGTCTGCAAGAGCGCATCGGCCTGCTGCATCATAATCTTCAGCAGGTGTGGGTCAGACTCGTTGAGCGGTGCGTCGAGCGAAGACGCGTCTATCTCGAAACTGTTGACCGGGTAGTCGAAGACGAGGTTGGTCCCG
>JAOUDU010000767.1 GCA_029859085.1 Gammaproteobacteria bacterium
TCATGGCGGCGGACATGGGGATGTAATCCTGCGCCGTATTGGGCCTGAGCGCGGCGATGATTCCCGCCAGTCCGCCGATGCCCAGCGCCACCAGCAGGGCATACAGGCCCAGCTCCGCCGTCACCGGGAAGCCCGCGGCGATCAGCTCATTGACGCTGCGCCCCGGGTACTTGAAGGACGGGCCGAGGTTACCCTGGGCCAGGTCGCCCAGGTAGGCGGTGTACTGCTGGAACAGCGGCAGGTCGAGCTTGTACTGGGCCTCGAGGGCGGCTTTCACTTCCCGGGTCACGGCCTTTTCGCCATCGAAGGGCCCGCCGGGGGCGACCCGCACCAGGAAAAACGTCACCGTGATCACCACCAGGATCACCGGTATCGCCTGCAGCAGCCGCATGCCGACGAAGCGCCACATGCTCAGTTGCCCGCCCCGGCCGGACGCCAGTCCTGGTCCAGCGAGACGTACTTGAAGTTGGCTGAGTCCATCAGGTTCGGCGGCATACCGCTGACGCTGGGGTGAACCAGGTGCTTGCTGGTGTAGGTGTACAGGGGAATGATGGGCATCTGCTCCATCAGCAGGGTCTCCGCCTCATGGAAAATCGCCAGCCGCGCCTCATCGGTGGCGGCCTGGGGCGCCTGGCGCAGGACCAGGTCGTCGTAGCGGGGGTCGGCAAAGCCGGTGTTGTTGTTGCCTCCGCCGGTGATGAACAGGTCGAGGAAGCTGTTGGGGTCCACGTAGTCGCCGATCCAGCCGCGGCGTGCGATCTGGAAATTCATCTGGGTGACGGAATCGAGGTACACCTTCCATTCCTGGTTGGTGAGGGTGACGTCGATATTGAGTGCGTCCTTCCACATCTGTTGCAGCGCCACGGCAATCTTGCGGTGATCCTCGCTGGTATTGTAGGTGAGCTCAAGCCCCGGCCAGCCCTTGCCGTTGGGGTAGCCTGCCTCCGCCAGCAACTCGCGCGCCCGCGCCACGTCATGGCTGAACAGCTTCGGCGGGAAGTAGCCGAGGGTATCCGGCGGGGTGATGCTGTAGGCGGGTATGTTGGTGCCCTTGAGCACATTCCTGTTGAGCGATTCGCGGTCGATCGCCATCGACAGGGCCTGGCGCACCTTGAGGTTATCGGTGGGGGCTTGCAGGGTATTGATCAGGTAGTAGTAAGTGCCGATGTAGGGCGCCTGGCGGTAGGGGGTGTCAGCCATCTCCTGGTAGACCGGTATCTTGCCCAGCGGCACGCTGGCGGTGTAGTGCAGTTGTCCCACCCGGAACATCCGCTCCTCGCTCACGGAGTTCTCAGTGGGATGGAACACGATCCCATTCAGTTTGACGTTTTCCCGGTCCCAGTAGGTATCGCTTTTCTCCACCTCCAGGCGCCGGTAGAGCTGCCAGTCCTTGAGCCGGAAAGCGCCGTTGCTCACCATGTTCTCCACCCGGGTCCAGGGTGTGTAGCGATCGCTCGCATTGCCGAATTTCTCGATGGTGGGCCGGTGCACGGCAAAGGTGCTGTAGTGGTCCATCAGCTGGAGGAAGTAGGGAGTGCGCTCGTTCAGTGTGACCTGCAGGGTGAGTTTGTCCAGGGCCTTTACGCCCACCTCGCCAAAATCAGTAATCTTGCCCTGGTTGAACGCCTGGGCGTTTTTCACCGGGAACAGCATATAGGCGTATTCGCTGCCCAGGCCCGGGCTGAGCAGGCGCTGCCAGGACCAGACGTAATCGGCGGCGGTCATCGGGTCGCCGTTCGACCAGCGGGCCTCGGGGTTGATATGGAAAGTGATGATCCGCCCGTCCTCGCTGATGTCCCAGCTGCTGGCCACGCCCGGTTCCGGTTCCAGCGTGTAGGGGTTCTTGACTGTCAGGCCTTCGAACAGGGCGTGGATGATGAAGTGCTCGGGGATGCCAGTGGCCACGTGCGGGTCCAGGGACTGGGGTTCAGAGCCGTTGCCAAAGTGCAGTATTCCGGCGCGGTTGCCGCCAGCGACATTCGACTCCCCGCGGCCGCAGGACGCCAGCAGGGCGACTGCGG
>JAOUDU010000092.1 GCA_029859085.1 Gammaproteobacteria bacterium
AAACCCCCGACGGCCAGATCGACCTGGGCGCCCAGCACAACAGGATAGTGCCGCAGGCTGCATCGTGAGCGCGTCGGCCAGTACCAGCGTACTGATCGTCGGTGCCGGTCCGGTCGGCCTCACCCTGGCCAACCTGCTGGGATCGGAGGGCGTGGCGACGCTGCTGGTGGAGCGCAATCCCGGCTGCGTGCCGGAGCCCCGGGCGGTGGCGCTGGACGGGGAATCCCTGCGCACCCTGCAGGCCGCCGGCCTGGCCGATACGGTGCTGGGCGATATCCGCCAGGGATTTGTCGCCGACTACATCAACGGTGACGGCGTCCTCCTGTTCAGCACGGACCTGACCGCGCGCCCCTATGGCTTCTGCCTGCAGAACAGCTTCGACCAGCCGACCCTCGAGCGGCAATTGCTGGCGGGACTGTCGCGTTTCCCCTGCGTGAGTGTGCGGCACAATACCGAGCTCACCCGCTTCGAGCAGGACGCCGACGGGGTCACTGCAGTACTGCGCGAAGGTAACGGCGGTGAACTCACTACACGCGCTGCATATATGGTGGGCTGCGACGGGGGCCGCTCCAGCGTGCGCCAGGGCCTGGGTATCGCGATGGCGGGAGACCGCCTGCCGCAGCAATGGCTGGTGATCGATACCGTGGATACCCACCTGGGCGAGGAGCCCGCCTGTCGTTTCTATTGCGACCCACGACGCCCCGCGATGACGATTATCCGTCCCGGTGCCGAGCGCCGCTGGGAGTGGATGCTGGTGGGCGATGAGCGCAGTGAAGACCTGCTGGAGGATGCGCGCATCAGGGAACTGCTCGCGGCGCACACCGACCCGGACAAGGTAGGGGTATACCGCAAGTGCGTCTACAGCTTCAGCGCGGTGGTGGCCGAGCGCTTCAGCAAGGGCCGTGTATTCCTGGCCGGGGATGCCGCGCACATGACCCCTCCCTTCGCCGGCCAGGGCCTGAACGCGGGCATCCGCGACGTGCGCAACCTGTCCTGGAAACTGGCGCAGGTGCTCGCAGGTACCCTGCCCGTCGACCTGCTGGCTACCTATGACCTGGAGCGCCGCGAGGCGGCCAAAGCCATCGTTGACCTGGCGGTGGCACTGGGCGACCAGATCCAGCCCACCGACCCCGTGGCCGCCGCCGCGCGCGATGCAATGTTCGCAGGGCTCAATACCGACCCCGCTGCCGCCGCGGGCTTCGGCGCCGACGCCGTGGCACCGCTGAGCGATGTTCGCCTGCCGCGAGGCTGGTTTATGGCGGACGGCAGCGGCGGGCGCATGTTGCCCCAGCCGCGGGTAACGGGCGCGGGCGGCGAGGTGCTGCTGGACGAGTTACTGGGCCCGGGTTTTACCGCGCTGGTTCCGGCAGCGGCCGCGGTGCCTTCCGACGTGAGGTCGCATCGGCTGTGGCAGGCGATGGCCCCGACGCTGCTTCACCCGGGTGATTGCGGCGGCGACCTGTCACTGGCGGGTTTCCTGCAGGGCGATGAACCGGCGATCACCGTGGTGCGGCCCGACCGCTTCGTGCTGGCCCGGATCCCGCTGGCCACTGGCGCAACCGCCGTTCTGGACACGTTGGGGGCGGCGCTGGTGCCGCCCGGAACCTGACCGCTAGCCCTCGTGCTCGATGATCACCGGGTCGCGCCGGTTCTGGAGACTCCGATTTGAGTCCATGGCCAGCCACAGGGCGCGCAATATATTCACCGCCGCCATGCTCAGGTGCTGTTCCGCCGCCCCCAGGGCAAGGTTCGCGGCCTGCTGCTTCTGGGCCGGGCTCAGGTGGGCCGCTTTCCGGCTCATCTCGGCATCGACGCTGCTGAGCAACTGCTCGATCTCCCGGGCCACCTCGTCCGAGGCCTGGCGGACTTCCCGCAGGAAATGGTCGATATCCCCGGGCATGGAGACCGCGGCCTTTGCCCCCCGGAGCGTCATTCGCGCGGGCAGGGTGGCGAGGTCGAAGCCGATTGAAACCATTTTTCCAAGCATGGGAGCGGGTCCTCCGGGGACGTGCCGTGCCGGCAATTATAAAGCCTGGATGTGCGGATTAGTACGCCGGCGGGTCAAAAGGTAAATGGCCGCCGCGGCGGCGCAGCCAGTTGAGGGCGGCCAGTACCCCGGGGCGCCCCACCAGCCAGCGCTCCAGCTGGTACTTGCCGGGAAAATTCATCAGCAGCAGCCCCACCAGCAGGGTCAGCAGGCCCTGTCCAGGGGTGACCAGCATGATCACCCCCAACAGTACCAACAGCGCCCCGACCAGGTTCTTGATGCCACCCAGCACAAGCGCAAACCAGGGCTCTCCCCCCCAGGCACGCCAGACCGCCCGGTGCGCCTGGTTGAAGTAGTCATGGGGCAGGCGCGCCACTACCCAGGGCACACCCACGACGGTGGCGACCAGGCCCGCCAGGGACAGGCCACTGGCCCAGAACAACAAGACTTCAAGATGAGCATCCATGTGGCTATTCTAACCAATGTCCGTGAGGGCTTTGTAAATATTACCAATCCGGGAATCTCAGGCCATATAGCCTGACGGAATCGGGGTAAAATGGCTTGATTCCACCGTGTTCAAACAGAAGTGGAATGCATGTTTATCCGCATCAACCAGACGCATCCGTACAGGGGACAATTTATGAGCGCAACACTGGTTTCAACACGCAAAGCACTTGCATCCGGCATAGCCCTCGCGCTGGGATGCGCAGTTGCCGCCTCCACCCAGGCGGCAGTCATCATACCCACCAAGGGCGGCTTCAGCGGTTACGTCAACGTCGGCGCCGGCGCGCTCTCCGTCAAATCGAATATGCTGGCCAGCATTGTGAACGGCAAGGTCGAGGTGGGTGACAAGCAGGTCAACAACCTCTCCGACGACCCCAACAACAGTAATGGCGGTGCCATCCCCGCGCTGAACTTCGAGCTCTCCTATACCTTCGCAGACTCCCGCACCCAGGTGTTTGTGGGTAACCTGCTGGAAAACTACGTCCAGTTTGACATGAGCACACTCGCGGGCGTACGCCAGGACATCGGCAGTGCCGGCCTTATCGGGGCCAGCCTGCAGACGACGAGCGTCGATACCCAGGTGTGGAGCGACCCCTACCTGACCAACGCCAAGCGCGATGATACCGACCGCACCAGCAAGGGATACCGGGTATTCTGGCAGCAGTTCATGAGCAGCGGACTGGAAGTCAGGTACACCGCGACCGAAATAGATATAGACAAGGAGCGCAGCGGCGAGAGCCTGGCGCTGAGCACTGCGCAACGCCACCTGCTGGATCGCAACGGCGACGTTGACCGCTTCGATATGCTTTATGAGTTCTCTTCGCAGGACGAGCGCCACATGGTCACTCCCGGGCTCGCCTATATCGACAGGGGCCTCGACGGCAACGCCATGGCCAATGATGGCGGCAACGTCTCCCTGAACTATATCTACAAGTACGATGACAACTGGCGCTACGTGGTAAACGCCGCCTATGGCAAGTTCGACTACAAGGAAGCGAACCCGATCTACGCCTTCAAAGACAGCGTGGACGAATACGGCGTGAGTGGCACCGTATTTTATACCGAGCCCTTCGGCTGGAAGGACTGGTCTTTCAACGCCACCGCCGGCTGGTATGAAGAGGACCACGATATCGATTTTTACGATACCCAGGTAGGTGTTGTCGTTTTCGGTATGTTGCGCAAGTTCTGATCGCGGTTCCAGGCGCAGGCTCTCCTGGCAGAGCCTGTGCCTTCCACCTTCCACACCCAACCCCGTTTTTCCGCTAAACTGGCGCAGCCTTACCAGCCAGCCGCCAAGCCCTATGAAATTATCCGTACTCGACCAGTCCCTCGCCCGCGCTCCCGACCAGGCGTCGACCGCGCTGCGCGAGACTATCGAGATGGCCACGTGGTGTGAGCAACTGGGTTACGAGCGCTTCTGGGTGTCGGAACACCACGCTTTCCCGACAGTGGCGGGCAGCGCGCCGGAGGTGCTGCTGGCGGCCATCGGCGCAGCCACCAGTTCAATCCGCATCGGCTCGGGCGGCATCATGCTGCCCCATTACAGTGCCTACAAGGTGGCGGAGGTCTTTTCGCTGCTGGCCAACCTGTACCCCGGCCGGGTAGATCTCGGGGTCGGCCGGGCGCCCGGCGCCGACATGTCCACCGCGGTGGCACTGGCCACCGACGGGCGGCCGAAATTCGAGCGTTTTCCCGAGCTCGTGGCAAAGCTCAGCGACTACCTCTGGAGCGACCACCCGAGCCCGGTGGTGAGCCCGAAGGCGCCCGAACATATACCGCTGTGGATGCTCGGCTCCAGCCCGGACAGCGCAGTGCTGGCAGCGCAGCGCGGCCTGCCCTACAACCTCGGCCTGTTTATCAACCCCCAGGCGGACCCGCGCCTGATCGGGCTCTACAAGTCGCGGTTCCAGCCCAGCGCGATGCAGCCCGAACCCTATGCGATCCTGGCGACCAGCGTGTTCTGCGCCGATTCGGAAGAACAGGCCCGGGCCCTGCAACTGACCTACGATCTCAACCTGTTCCGGTTCTTCTCGGGGCAATCCAATGGTTTGTCGCTGACACCCCAGCAGGCGCTGGCCTACCCTGTGGGTCCGCGGGAGCACGCCTTTATCGCCAGCCGCCAGGACAGCCGCGCCGCGGGCACCCCGCAGCAGGTGCGCGAGCAGGTGGAGCAACTGGCCAGGCTCCACGACGCCGATGAAATCATGGCGGTGACCAATATGTACTACTTCGAGGACCGCAAGCACTCCTTCAAATTGCTCAAACAGGTGTTCGCTTGACGAAGCCGCAGGCAATGGAACCCGCGCGGTCCGAACCGGGGCAGGCGCCGTTGCCGAGCCGCCGCTACGCGTGGCTGGTGCTGGCGCTCACCTTCGGCCTGATGCTGTCCGATTACATGTCGCGCCAGGTCATCAATGCGGTTTTCCCGACCCTGAAGGCCGAGTGGGCCCTCACCGATAGCCAGCTGGGTATGCTGGTCAGCGTGGTAGCGCTGCTGGTGGGGGTCATGTGCTTCCCGATTGCACTGCTTGCGGACAGGATCGGGCGCGTGAAAGCCGCAACCGCGATGGCGGTCATGTGGGGCATCGCCACCGTTGTCAGCGGGCTGACAGGTAATTTCATGCAAATGCTGATTGCCCGCGCGCTGGTGGGACTCGGGGAAGCCGGTTACGGCGGTGCCGGCGGCGCAATCCTGGTCAGTGTCTTTCCGCCGCAGCAGCGCGCGACGGTTATTGGCGCCTTTTTCTCGGCGGGCCTGTTTGGCTCGGTGTTGGGTGTCGCCCTGGGGGGATTGATAGCACAGCACTTCGGCTGGCGCATGGCGTTCTTCTCAATCGGCGGTGCCGGCCTGCTGCTGGCGATCATCTACCCAATGGTTGTAAAGGAGCCGGTACGACCACCCCAAGCCAGCGTGGCGATGCCACTGCGCGGCGTGATCCGCGAGCTTTTCGCCACCCGTACCGCTCGCTGGAACTATATTGGCAGCGGCCTGCAAATGTTCGTGCAGGGATCCCTGCTCGCCTGGCTTCCCAGTTTTTTCAACCGCCACCATGGCATGGACCTGGCCCAGGCCGCACTGTACGCGGCCTTCGTTTTACTGGTGGGCGCTGCAGGCATGATGGCCTGCGGTATCCTGGCCGACCGCGCCAGTATCCGCACGCCCAGCAACCGGCTGCGCCTGCCGGCGGTTTACGCGCTGCTGGCCTGCCCGCTGCTTATTACCGCCTTCACCATGCCGCCCGGGCCACTGCAAATCGCGATAATCGCCGCCGGGGCGTTTTTCACCGGCGGCCATGCGGGCCCCTGCGGCGCGGTCGCCACCGATGTCACCAACCCGGCGGTACACGCGACGGTGATTGCCACCGTGGCCCTGGCGAACAATATCCTGGGGCTGGCACCCGGCCCGTTCCTCACGGGCCTGCTGGCCGACCGGATTGAACTTCACCACGCACTCCAACTGATGCCGCTGGCAGGACTGGTTGCCGCCGCGTCTTTCCTGCGAGCCGCCCGCCACTATGACAGTGATCGATTCAGGGGGGAGGTATGACGAAAGGGATGTCCTGTTGCGACTGCCGCCAGCGAAAGCCGGTGCAGCGGGTCAGTATAATATCCACCCCAGTTCCAGCAGCGCCGTATCCAGGGTGGGATCGAATTTACCCCCGTCTACCTCGAGGCGATTGACCCCGCCTTTGACAAACATGCCATTGCCGAACTCATAGCGCAGGCCAACACCGAAACTGTAAGCGAGTTCCGTTTCATTATAGCTGCGGGTATACCGTCGGCAGACATAACCCCACCAGGGATCCCAGTAGCAACCGGTCACACCCGACCCCTTCGAAACGTTTGAATCCACGTAGTTCCAGCCGATACCTGCCTCGGCATAGGGCGTAAAGGCGCCATCCAGAAAGTTCCAGGTGCCCTTAAACTGGCCACTGGACAGGGTCATCCTGTGGTCAATCGATACCAGGCCCTCTTCCGGGCTGAAAAAAGTAGCCTCGTAATCGGGCCTCGACCATGACAGGTTAAAACCCAGCGCGATATTCTGGTCGAGATTGTAGTTGAAGCCGACACCCACGCCGAAAGCGCTGTCCATATCGACCGAAGACCCGTTCTGGCCATTCACATTTTCGGAACCGGTGCGCAGGAACTGGACACTCGCCTCCATTTTTTGGGCGCGTTGCGGCCCCGCCGCCCACGCGCCGCTCGTTTGAACCAGGCAACCGCACAGCACTGCTGCGGACAAAAATCCGTATCGATTCATCCCATCACTCTTCTGGAAGTGGAACTGAAAACGCGAATGGCCAGCCCGCGCGACACTGGCCGGCAACCAGTGCCGGCTGCTCAGGCTCTCCCCGCAGGCAATGCCCCGTCGAGCCAATTATAAAATGCTTTCACGCCGGTGACTTTGAGGTCGAACTGGCTACCGGCCCTGACGCAGGCATCAAACAGGTTCTGCGCGTGGGACCGGGTGCAGGAAATGACGAAGCCAGGGGCAGTCCCACGAAAATTGACCAGTTGCACGCGAATACCGTGGCAGCCGGTGGCAATAAAGACCGGGCCCTCGGTTGTGCGCGGCTCCAGGTCCGGGTTCACCAGCCGCTGCATGACTTCCAGGGATTTGGGGCCCCACACACCCAGCAAAACCAGGCCATCGGTCACGTCGGTGTAGGAGGCGTCCTGCCAGTGCGGTTCCGCCGCGCCGGCCAGTTCAAAAACAATCGCCTGGCCAGGCTTCTGGCAGCCTGCCAACGCCTTGCCATTCCAGCTGGCCTGGCCCGGCCTGGACAAGCCCAGCCCTGCCACTGCCGTGCCCGATACGACCGCCTTGGGAACATGACTGAGGTCTGTCAGCCCCACCTCACAAGCGCCTTCCGGTGGTTCGAAGCTCTCCACCACGGGCCAGCCGCCCGCTTCCGCTTCAACAGGCTTGCCCGCCCAGGCTGGTAGTTTTATGGCTCTAGTACGTGTTATCACATCTTCATCCTCTCGCCGGCAGGATCGTAGAACGGCGGTTTTGCAAAATTGGCCTCAGCCTGCTGCCCGTCATCAAACCAGAACTTGACCTTGCCGCCCTCGCGCCAGTCCTCATGGGGTGCTACCAGGGCAAGGCCGATAGTCTTGCCCAGCAGCGGGCTGTAACGGATGGAGGTAACGCGGCCCAGTTGCTGGGTACCGTCCACCACCAAAGCGCCATCACTGACCGGCGACCTGCCGTCGATGCTGAACGCAATAACCTGTTCCCTGAACGGCTGGTCCGCATACAAGTCCAGCATCGGCCTGCCGACGGTTTCCATTTTCGTAGGATGTAGCATCCAGCCGAACGATGCTTCATGAAGGTTGGTAAAGCTGTCCGTATCGATGTTGGGCAGCACATGGCCTTTTTCCAGGCGACAGATGTTCAATGCCTCAAGTCCGAATGGCACGAGACCCAGGGGCTTGCCCACTTCGTTGATACGCTGCCAGAGGAAGGCCGCCTGGCTGGCGGGGCAAAACAACTCAAAGCTCAGCTCACCCAGGAAGCCCATGCGCATGACGATAACCTTGACACCGGCTACTTCTATCCGGCCCCAGGTCAGGAACGGCAGGGCCTGTTCGGAGATGTCGGCATCGGTCAGTTGGGAGAGTATCTCCCTGGCCCTGGGACCGGCGACATTCATACCGGCGCTGTTGTCACTCACATTGACCACATTGACCTGCCAGTTTTCTTCCCGGCACCAGCGCGCGAACCACTCCTCGGTGACCGGCGCCCGGTAGGCCGTGG
>JAOUDU010000093.1 GCA_029859085.1 Gammaproteobacteria bacterium
GCTGCGGGCGGAACTGCACCAGCTGTGGAAAGTGGAGCGCCCCCAGGTTACCAGCGCGGTGCACGAGGCCGCCAAGAACGGCGATCGCTCGGAGAACGGCGACTACATCTACGGCAAGCGCCGCCTGCGGGAGATCGACTCCCGGGTGCGCTTCCTCAACAAGCGCCTGGACGAGCTGAAAGTGATCGACCAGACCCCGGCGGACACCAGCAAGGTTTACTTCGGCGCCTGGGTCTGCCTGGAGGATGAGGCGGGCCAGGAGCAGCGCTGGCGCATTGTCGGGCCGGATGAGTTCGACCTGCCCCGGGGCAAGCTGAGCATGGATTCACCGATGGCCCGCGCCCTGCTGGGCAAGCGCCTGGACGACGAAATCCGCGTGCAAAGCCCCTCCGGGGAAAAGCTGTATTACGTCACGGAGGTCAGCTACACGGCGCCCGGGTAGGGTCGAATTTATTCGACCATTTTATTCGAACGATTTGGTCGAATTTATTCGACCCGACGCGGAGCGGCGCCGGTGCAGCCACCACATCCCGATTCCGCTGGTGGCGAGGCAGGCCAGCAATACCCCGACCAGGTCCACCCAGATCACCCCGAGCCGCCCCAGGACCCGGCCGCTGTGCACATCCAGCAGCAACCGCTCCCAGCTCAACCAGGCATCGGGAGCGGGGATGGCATTGCGCACGCTTTCCGGCAGGCGCCCCGGGGACAGCTGGCTGATCACCAGCCCCCCCGGCGCCCGGGCGCTGAAATCCGCCAGCTCCAGGTCCGCCAGCCACCAGCTGTCCCCGGCCTGCAGCACCACCTCGCTGCCGGCCCGGCCGATACCCGTGAGCGGCAGCGGCAGGCCGGCGCTGCCGCCGAGTGACTCCACCAGCTCGCCCCCGGCAGTGATCACCAGCAGTTCCTCGGCACAGGCGGCGTACAACAGGTCGGCCGACTGCAGGGCACCCACCAGCTTGCCGCCGCAGGGAGCCACCTCGCGGGTATCGAGGTAGACCCGGCCGTTGGCGGCGCGGGACAGCCAGTGCCGCCCCAACTGGAAGGCGGGCAGGTCGGCGGAGCTGTCGCCGTAGGCACTGTGCAGCCAGGGCCAGTCGACGAAACGGCGGTCAAGCCCCAGCTCCGAAGAGTGATTGAGCACGATACCGGTCACGGCCAGCAGCAGCGCAAACACCGCCGCCACCACCCCCAGCCGGCGGTGCCAGCGCCACAACAGGCCAACCAGGCGCCGCCGCCGCATCAGCCCTGTACCTGCGTATCGAGCCACAGGGCCAGCCGCGCCATGCGATCCACCGCGCGCACCGACAGGGTGGCGCCGGTGATACCGTCGACGGGGCCGGAGAGATACCCGTCAGCGGCCAGCCCGAGGCCGTTGAACTGGCCGGTAAAGAACGGGTAGCGAATCTCCCAGCCCCGGCTCTCCCGGAATGCCAGCACCTCCACCCGCTCGATATGCTGGCCCGCGATGGCCACGCCCAGGGTGATCGGTTTTTCCTTGCCGATGTCCTCGATTATCCAGGCGGTGCGTGTGCCGGCCTGCCAGTAGCGCAGGCGCAGCGCCGCGGGCGCCCAGCCGACGGCGGCCTTCGCCGCGGCTTTCTTCTCCGCGCTGAGCCAGAGTGTGTGCTGCACCGGCTGGCCATCGCCGAAGACCAGCTTCAGGAAATCATCGCGCCCGAGGTAGTCCTCCGCGTGAACGGCAGAGGCCGCCATCCACAGGATGGCGGCCAGCCCGCAGCAGCGCCGCGCCGATAGCCTGTAACTGCGGTCGCGAAGTCCCGGCATCAGAAGCTCCAGCCGACCCCCAGGTTGAGGCCATCGAGTTCCTTCTGGTTGGAGGGGGCGTCCTGGAACTGGTAATCGAGCTTGAATACCACGCTTTCCTCCAGCCAGTAGTTGAAGCCCAGGTTCCATTCACTGAACTGCGTATCCCCGCCGCCGCCAGCCTGGTTGTCCCACTCGCTGTAGCGGGCGAAGATGCCCAGTTCGCGCAGCAGCAGCCAGGAGGGTTCGACGTACCAGCCCTCCTGGGTGTCGGCGCCGGCCTTGACAGTATTTATCGCATCGTCGATATCCCAGCTCGCCGCCACTGCCCGCAGGCCGAAGGGCCCACTGCGCCAGGCCACGTGCGCCGAGTAAAGCATCGCGTCCACATCCTGGCCGTACTCACCCTGGTAGATATCCTGCTGGTACTGCACGGTGGCGCCGAGCTCGAGGCCGGCGACTCCCGTGTATTTCAGGTTGGCAGTGTAGGCCGGGTCGGAGGCATCCGCCTCGGACACCTTCTGGCGCCCGTCCCGGATCTGCCACTGGCCCTCATCCGCGTTGAGCTTCAGGCCGGAGGTGAAGGCGGTATCGTAACTCCAGCCGGGAGCGATCTCCCCGCTGAGCGCCAGGCCGCCCTCCCACCAGGTGGTGGGAATGATATTCTTTTCGACGTTATTGCGCTCCACCCCGTAGAAGGTGTCGGGCTCATGGGTCAGGTTGAGAAGACCCACGGGGACCAGGAACAGGCCCGCCTTCAGGCGGGTCGTCTGGCTGAGGTCGTGCTCTATGTAGGCCTGCTCGAGTTCGACCTCCCCGTTCTGGCCATCGCCGGCGATGGAATGCTCCAGTTCCACCTCGGAGAACATCCGGGTGGTGTCGCTGAATTCATGACCCAGGAAGAAGACGAAGCGGTGAAAATCCAGCTCGTCCTTGTCGCCACCGTCGCCGTTCTGGTTGTCGAGGTTGTTGTAGTGCATCTCGCCGTAGCTGCCGATCTGCGTGCGCTCGGCCCAGCTGGAGGCCAGCGACTGCCGGCCCGACCCCAGGCCCTCCTCCACCATGCTGGCGGTGGCATCGACCCTGACGCCGGTCTCCTTTATCTCCTCGTCCGCGGCGGCGACCTGCTCCTTCAGCCGCGCAATCTCCGCCTGCTGCTGCTGGATGATAGCCCACATCTCCTCGGGGCTGGGCGTTGCCGCCGACGCGGCAGTCGTAACGAGGCCCAACACGAGGCCCGCTGTCAGTTGTCTCATCTGTGCTATTCCCTGAAATGGTAAAGTGCCGACCGGCGAGGGGAATAGTATTAGGAATCATTCTCATAAACAATACTTAATGAGAATTATTACCGTTTAATCCGTTCCGCCCCGCCCGGGTCGAGGGCCGCGTAGATGATGTTTTCCAGCTGGCCCCTGAAGTTGAAGCTGCTGGAGGGGATCAACTGGGTCAGGAACACCACCGCCAGGTCCTCCCGCGGATCCACCCAGAACAGGGTGCTGGCCAGGCCGCCCCAGAAAAAACTGCCCACGGAGGCGGGGAAGCCGTTGCGCACCGGGTCGAGCTTGTTGGCGAAGCCGAGGCCAAAGCCCACCCCCTCGTAAGCGGTTTCACTGAAACTGCCGGTGGCAAACTGTGACATATCCACCCCGCCGGGCAGGTGGTTGCTGGTCATGAACTGCAGCGTGCGCGAGCCGATCACGCGCCGGCCGTCAAGGCAGCCGCCGTTGAGCAGCATCTGGCAGAACCGGTAGTAGTCGGTCGCGGTCGACAACAGTCCCCCGCCGCCGGACCAGAAGGTGCGCCGGGCGAAATGGCTGTCCTGGCCGTCATCCTGCAGCACCATCTGCTTTTGCAGGTTGCGCTCGTAGCAGGAGGCGAAACGCCCGACTTTCTCCGGCGGGATTTCAAATCCGGTGTCGGCCATGCCCAGGGGTTCGAAGATCGCTGCGCGCATATACTCGGGCAGGGACTGGCCGCTGATGACCTCGACCAGGTGGCCCAGCACATCGGTCGCCACCGAATAGTTCCAGCGCTCGCCCGGCGAGAACTCCAGCGGCAGGTCGGCCAGCTGGTCGATCATCTCCTGCAGGGTGTAGCCCGCGCGCGGCAGGCCGACCCCCAGTTCGCGGTAGGCGGCGTCGACATTGGTGGCGCGCATGAAATCGTAGGTGAGCCCGGAGGTGTGCATGAACAGGTCGCGGATGGTCATCGGGCGCTGGCAGGGGCCGGTGAGGAACAGCGGGTGGGTACCGCCCCTGTACACCCGCAGTTTCTTCCAGGCGGGGATATAGCGGTGGACCGGGTCGTCGAGCGAAAACAGGCCGCGCTCGCACAGGGTCATCAGCGCCACCGACGTCACCGGCTTGGTCATGGAGTAAATCCGCACGATGGTGTCGGCGGTCATCGGGCTGCCCCGCTCCACGTCACGCGCCCCCGCCACGTCCAGGTAGCAGACCTTGCCACGGCGCGCCACCAGGGCAATGCTGCCCGGTATCTTGCCGGGCTCCACGTAACGCTGGCGCAGGTGCTCGCCCACCCGGGCCAGCTGCTCACTGTTGATTCCGACAGACTCCGGTGTGACGACCTCAGGCACGATGCATTCCCCCGCTGGCAAAAAAGACGACAGTGAACCCCGTAATGCCCCCGCCTGGCAAGGGCCCGGCAGGGGCAAAACCGGCCCGCCATTGTTGCCCGGGCAGTCGCCCTGCTGCTACTATCGCGACCTCGAAAAACCCGCCCGCATCACGCGATCCAGCCGCTTCCGGAGCACCTATGACCCGCCCGTCGCTGTCCGACCTGGAAAATCACACCGATTTCATCCGACGCCATATCGGCCCCACCGCAGCGCAGCAGGCGGATATGGCCCGGGCCATCGGCTACGACAGCCTCGATGCGCTGATCGACGCCACGGTGCCAGCCGCCATCCGCCGCAGGCAGCCCATGGACCTGCCCGGCGCCCAATCCGAACAGGCGGTGCTGGCAAGGCTGCGCGCACTGGCCGCCCGGAACGTGGTCAACAAGTCATTTATCGGCACCGGCTACTACAACACCTGGACACCCGCGGTCATCCAGCGCAACGTGCTGGAAAACCCCGGCTGGTATACGGCCTACACCCCCTACCAGCCGGAAATCTCCCAGGGCCGGCTGGAGGTGCTGCTGACCTTCCAGCAGATGATCCTCGACCTCACCGGCATGGAGCTGGCCAATGCGTCGATGCTGGACGAGGGCACCGCCGCCGCCGAGGCCATGACCCTGCTGCACCGGGTGAACAAGCGCAATCGCAGCAACACCTTCCTGGTCGCGGCGGACTGCCACCCCCAGACCATCGCCGTGGTGAAAACCCGCGCCGAGGCCCTGGATATAGAAGTGGTGGTAGGGGAACCGGGGGAGCTGGCGGGCAGCACCGAGGCTTTCGGCCTGCTGCTGCAGTATCCCGGAACCGGTGGCCACCTCGAGGATATCTCGTCGCTGATCGACCGGGCCCACGAGGCCAATACCCTGGTGACGGTTGCCGCCGATATCATGGCCCTGCTGCTGGTGAAATCGCCGGGGGCGCTGGGGGCCGACGTGGTGGTGGGCAATACCCAGCGCTTTGGCGTGCCGATGGGCTTCGGCGGACCCCACGCCGCCTACTTCGCCACCCGCGATGCCTACAAGCGCTCCACCCCCGGGCGCATCATCGGGGTGTCCATCGACCGCCGCGGCAACCAGGCCCTGCGCATGGCCATGCAGACCCGCGAACAGCACATCCGCCGGGAGAAGGCCACCAGCAACATCTGCACCTCCCAGGCGCTGCTCGCCATCATGGCCACCTTCTACGCGATGTACCACGGCCCGACCGGCCTGCGCCGCATCGCCGAGCGCATACACTACCTCACGGCCCTGTTGGCGGCGGGCCTGGAAAAAAGCGGTTTAACCGTGGAAAACCGCCATTATTTCGACACGCTCACCATTCACGTCGGGGACCGCCAGGCCGCCATCGTCGAGCGCGCCCTGGCCAACGGCATGAACCTGCGGCAGGTGGGCAGCGACCGGCTGGGCATTTCCCTGGACGAGACCACCAGCGCGCAGGACGTTCAAGCCCTGTGGTCGGTTTTCAGCGGCGAGCCGGGCCCGGCACTGGAGACTGTCAGCAGAGACCTGGACCCGCTCGCCGGGATTCCAGCGGCCCTGCAACGCGAGGTGGACTACCTGCAACACCCGCTGTTCAACGACTACCACTCGGAGACGGCGATGCTGCGCTACATGCGCTACCTCGAGGACAAGGACATCGCCCTCAACCGCGCGATGATCCCGCTGGGCAGCTGCACCATGAAGCTCAACGCCACCACCGAGATGCTGCCGGTCACCTGGCCGGAATTCGCCGGCCTGCACCCGTTCGCCCCGGCCGGGCAGACGGCGGGCTACCGCGCGATGCTGGCGGAACTGGAGCATATGCTGCTCGAGTGTACCGGTTACGACGCGATCTCCCTGCAGCCCAATGCCGGCTCCCAGGGGGAATACGCCGGCCTGCTGGCGATCCGCCGCTACCATGAAAGCCGCGGTGACGCGCAGCGCAATATCTGCCTGATCCCCTCCTCCGCCCACGGCACCAACCCGGCCAGCGCAGCCCTGGCGGGCATGGAGGTGGTCATCGTGGAGTGCGATGCCCACGGCAACGTGGACCTGGACGACCTGCGCGCCAAGGCGGGCCGCCATCGCGATGACCTGGCCTGCATCATGGTCACCTACCCCTCCACCCACGGCGTGTTCGAGGAATCGATCATGGAGCTGTGCGCGATCGTGCACGAGCACGGCGGCCAGGTGTACGTGGACGGCGCCAACCTCAACGCGCTGGTGGGCATCGCGGCGCCGGGAAAATTCGGTGCGGACGTGTCACACCTGAACCTGCACAAGACCTTCTGCATTCCCCACGGTGGCGGCGGCCCGGGTATGGGTCCCATCGGCGTCGGCGCGCACCTGCAGCCTTTCCTGCCGACCAATCCGGTCTGCCCGGTGGCGGGCGTGGATGCCGGCAACGACACCGTGTCCTCCGCGCCTTACGGCAGCGCGTCGATCCTGCCGATCTCCTGGAGCTATATCGCCCTGATGGGCGGTGAGGGCCTGGCGCGGGCAACGAAGGTGGCCATTCTCAATGCCAACTACATCGCCCATCGGCTGAAGGACCACTATCCGATTCTCTACACCGGGAAAACGGGCAATGTGGCCCACGAGTGCATCCTCGACATCCGCCCGATCAAGGAGGCGAGCGGGGTGACCGAAGAGGACGTGGCCAAGCGCCTGATCGACTACGGCTTCCACGCACCGACCATGTCTTTCCCGGTGGCGGGCACCCTGATGGTGGAACCCACCGAGTCGGAATCACTGGAGGAACTGGACCGCTTCTGCGACGCAATGATCGCCATTCGCGAGGAGATCACCGCGGTGCAGGAAGGCGCCCTGGACGCAAAGGACAACCCGCTGGCCAATGCCCCCCACACCCTCGCGGACGTGGCGGCAACCCAGTGGGACCACCCCTACTCCCGCGAGCTGGCGGCCTACCCGGTGGACTCCCTGCGCCGCTACAAGTACTGGGCGCCGGTCAACCGGGTGGATAACGTCTACGGCGACCGGCACCTGTTCTGTGCCTGCCCGGCGGTTGATTCGTACCGGGAGGTGGAAGAATCATGACAGTGATCGAACGGCGGGAAGACTGAACCGTGGACAGTGGGCAGCTGGACGGGGACGCCGGTCCGGCCAACATCGTATTCCTCGGGACGCTGGCAGCCATCGCGGCGATGATGCTGCTCGAGGCCTTACTCCCGCGCCGTGACCTCGCGCAGAATATGCTGTGGCGCTGGAGCAACAACTTTTCCCTGGGCATCCTGACCTGGTATATCAGCACACTCGCTTCCACTGCGGTTATGCTTTACCTGGTCAAGTTGACCGAAGACAGCCAGTTCGGTCTTATGCCTTACCTGGAAGCGGGACCCATGGCAGGATTCCTGGCCCTGCTGGTGGCAACCCAGTTCATCGGTTACTGGGTACACGTGGCATTCCATAAAATACCGTGGTTATGGCCCATCCACGCCATCCACCACACGGACATAGACGTGGACGTCTCAACCAGTTACCGCCATCACCCGCTGGAGCCTCTGGTCAGCCTGCCGCTGGTTGCACCTATGGTTCTGCTGCTGGGGATACCCATGGAGGTTGCCGTGGGTTACAAGTTGTTCGAAGTGGCCATGACCGTATTCAGCCACAGCAATGTTCGCCTGCCGGAAGCGCTGGACCGCTACTTGCGCTGGATAATCCTTACACCGGATTTTCACCGGCTGCATCACTGTGCGGAGCCCAGGTATACCAACAGTAATTACGGCAGCGTTGTGCCCTGGTTCGATTACCTGTTTGGCACCGCGTCGGCCCGGCCTTACGACGAACAGGAATCGATGGCGCTGGGGCTGGAGTATCTGCGGGAACCCGGGGACGG